>JBEKSO010000076.1:0-12032 GCA_049516935.1 Thermoguttaceae bacterium | reverse complement strand
GACAGTCGGATCAGCGGCTCCTGAAATTTTCCGCCGGTGGAATCGGCCATTACCAGATTGTTGACGTCAGCGGCGGCTTCGTACTGTATCAGATTGGCGGCCTGCTTGAATTGCAGGTTTCCGACCAGTTGTCCGCCCATGGCCCAGGCAGGCGGTTTTGTGCGATCGGCGAACCATTGGCTCACGCGTCCCAGATCGCCCTGGTATTTTACCGTGCCGCTGATTTCAAACGGTCCATTTTGCGGCATGGCCATGAGGAAATTGTCGGCCTGAACCGCCAGGCTGGTAGTCGCCAAGGTTGCGGGAGCAAGTTGCAGTCGGTATTGCGCCTGGTTCCACGAACCGGCCGCGGTAATTTCGATCTCCGGCTCCTGCATATTTATGTATGGCGAGGCCAAGGCGAACTGGGTGGCGTGGATTTTTGCCTGGCCGATGTTTACGCCGTCTTTTGACGCGGTTGCTTGAATGTCGAGATCGGCCGCGCCCGCCAAACGCCAATTCGATAGCGGCAGGAACGACCCTGCCCGGGCGGTCCAATTCTGCAATTGGCCCTGCATCAACACGCGGACCGGCCAGATGCCGCCCTGTTTCAGGTCGGCCACCGGCTCGAGCAACTGCGCGGTCAGCCGATCGTCGCCGGCCTGGACGTTGATGGCGGCGGAATCCAGCCGGGTGTTGGCAGTTGCGTCGGTTTTACCCTTTGCCGAGCAATACACGATCAGATTTGCTTCCTGCCAGGGCTGCTTATCGGGCAGAACCACTTGCAAGTTGTGGAGTTGCAGTTCGGCGTCGGCAGTGAACTGCTGCTGAGCGTCACGCTTCCAATTCACATTGCCGAATCCGTCGCCGGCGAGTTGCACGCTGCCCAGATCGACGAACTGCTGCAATTTGTCGCCAAGCTCCTTGAGATTCAGGCTGAGCGAAGCGGCCATGTTGTCGAGCGTGCCGGCGGCGTGAATCTTGAGAAAATCGGAATCGCATTGCAGGCTATCGACGACCGGCGCCTGGGCCGTGCCGTGGGCGTCCAATGCCAAAGTGATCGGGTTTGGCCAGGAAAATTGCCGGCCATTTTCCGTGGCCACGAGATCTCCCGTGGCGATCTGCCCGTGCAACACAACGGTGTTTTTCCCGTCGGCGCCCGCCTGCTCTCGAGCGGATAAAGCCAATTGCACCTGGCCGGAGGTGATCTGCGTTTCCTTGCGGATGTGGAGCGTACCGGGCAACATCGCGGCCAGCCGGGCAAGATCCACGTTTCCTGCGATTTCGCCCTGGTTCGTGTTTCCGGACACGGTGAAATTGCCTAAATCGCAGATGATTTCGGTTTTTTCGACATCCACCCCGGCGTCCGTCATACCGATCTGGCCGGCGGCGCTGAGTTGCCGCAATTGCACGCAGTCGGTTCCCAGCATGGCGGCGGCAAAGGCGAATCCCTCGGTCTTAAGATCAACGTTGACGATTGTTTTTCCCGGTGCCTTGTCGCCGCCCCAAATCGCGTGGACGTTGCCGTTCAACCGGCCGTCAAGCCTGGCTTGCGGCAAATATCTGGCGACAAACGCTTGGGCCGCCGCCAGCGGCAGGCTTTCGGACTGCATCGCTATGTCGCCGGAACCTGTTGTTTTGTCGTCCGGCGCGGATGTCATCGACAAGTCGGCGGCCAGTTTGCCCGGCTGCCTTGGATCGGCCACCTCGGCCGACGCCTTCAGGGTCATCGCTTGGGCCGCGTCGGCGGGCATGCTCAAGTCCACGTTGACCTTGTCGATCTGCCAGCTTTGCTTTGTCGATTGATCGGTAATGTTTACAGTGCCGTCGACCACGGCCAGATCGATCGCCACATTAGCAGACGACTTTTTTTCCGGAGTATCGCTCTTGAAATTCGCCATCAGGTCTTCCACGTTGCTGCCGCCCTCGCGTAAGACCAACGAGATGACGGGCTTTTCCACGCGGAATTGGCCGAGTTGCGTGTAGTTGCGCAGTATCGACAAGAGCGATTTATCGCTGGAGATTTTTTCTACCTCGAACAGTGCCTGATTCTGCTGGTCGCGTATGGCAACGCCGCTTATCGATATGGGCGAGAGCCAGCCCAGCGACGCCGATTTGATCGAGATCGAGCACTTCATGCTGCCCGAGGCCTTGCCAACGATCCAACCCAGGATCGGCGTGTTGACGATAATGGCGGGCAGGAACCAGGCCAAAACCGCCAGCCCGGTTAGAAACATGCCCAGGCGCCAAGTCCAGCGTCTATGCCGCGGCTGTTGCTGCGGAATTTTTTCGCGGATTTCCTGGTTGTGATACCGTTCGCGCCGTTCCATCCTGGCACCGGTAGCCATATCGCACCTCCTGGCGAATAAGTTTTCAGTTTTCAGTTTATAGTTTTAAGTTCAGCTCTCGGCATACAGCATTCAGCATTCTGCATTTTTAATTTCCAGACCCGTTGATCGCTTTCTGCTGATCGCTGATGGCTAATTGCTGACTGCCGACCGCTGGATTAGATGCTAGCATTGCAAGCGTGAATAACGCATTTTGAGGCCACGGATTTTAGCGAGAAACCCGATGCGGGGCCAGAGGGAAAAGAGCAAGAATGCATTCAGCTTTCAGCCATTATCTTGCCTGATTTTTCAGGGCTTCCGCTTCGGCAAGTTGCCGTTGAATTTCGGCGTCGAGTTCCGTCTGATGGTCGTGGTAGTAGCTCAATGCCGCGTGGATTTGCGCCAGGGAAAGATGCGTATGCTGGAAATGGATTTCTTCGGGACTCCAGCCATAGGCAAGATGATCCAATACCACTTCAATCACCTTTGTATTGGTTGCGTCAATCCAGGCAACGCCGTTATCGTCGATGAGGATATGCGATTCAATTACGACATCCTTTGTTTTTTATTCCTTAATCATTTCCCTCACCGTCATGCCCGTGGGGATCATGGGCAGGACGTGTTCCTGGTAGGGAATTTGGACTTGAAGGATATAGGGGCCGGTGGCGTCGAGCATCTCTTGGATGGCGGGGACTAGTTCGTCCTTGGCCGAGATCGAGCGGCCGTCCCAGCCGAAGCCGCGGGCCACGGCGATGAAATCGGGATAGTAGCGCTCCTGCGGCGTCACTCCGCTGCCCTGGCCGGTGGCCTCGGGATGATCGATGGGGCCCAGATACGTGTGCGCCCGGTTGGCGGCGTGGAAACGGTCTTCCCACTGCACGACCATGCCCAGGTGCATATTGTTCAAAAGCAGCACTTTCACCGGCAGTTTTTCGCAGAAGCAGGTGGCCATTTCCTGGACGTTCATCAGCAGGCTGCCGTCGCCGTCGATGTCGATCACGAGCTTGTCGGGATGCGCGGCCTTTACGCCCATTGCGGCGGGCAGGCCGAAACCCATTGTGCCCAGCCCGGAACTGCACATCCAATGCCTGGGCTTGGTGAACTTGTAATACTGGGCCGACCACATTTGATGCTGGCCCACGCCCACGGCGATATATGCGTCGAGATCCTTGGTCAGATTGTACAATTCGTGGATGGCGTGCTGGGGCAGGATGCCGGGATAATCGATGTTGTAGCGGAACGGCTCGTCGCGTTTCCAGGCGGCGATTTTGCGGTGCCATTCGCCCAGATCGGCCGGGGCCTGCACGATCTTGTTCAATTCGCCCAATGCGTATTTCACGTCGCTGCAAACGGGCAGATCGACCCTTTTGATTTTGTTGATTTCCGAGGCGTCGATGTCGACGTGGACAAGCTTTGCCCGGTGCGCGAATTCCGAGACTTTGCCGGTCACGCGATCGTCGAAGCGCACGCCCAAGGCCAAAAGCAGGTCGGCGTTATCGATCGCGTAATTGGCGTAAATGCTGCCGTGCATGCCCAGCATGTCCAGGCACAGGGGGTGATTGCCGGGGAATCCGCCCAGGCCCATGATCGTGGTGGTCACGGGAATGCCCGTCTTGCGGACCAGCTCGAAGAGTTCTTCGCTGGCATCGGCCGTGATTATGCCGCCTCCGGCATAGATGACCGGGCGTTTGGACTCGCGGATCCAGGCGGCGATTTTTTCGATTTCCTCGGGCTTGGCCCGCTCGTATCCCACGTGATAGCCCGGCAACTGCATGGGATCGTCGTAGTTGGGCACGGTCTGCTGGAGTTGAATGTTTTTGGGTATATCGACCAGCACCGGACCGGGCCGGCCGGTCGTGGCCACGTAAAAGGCCTCGCGAACCACGCGCGCGATGTCGTTTACGTTGGTCACCAGGTAATGATGTTTTGTGACGCTCCGGCAGACTTCGACGATGGGCGTTTCCTGAAAGGCGTCGGTGCCGATGACCGGAGAGCCGACTTGCCCGGTAATGGCCAGAATCGGAATGCTGTCCAACTTGGCGTCGGCCAGCGGGGTGACCAGGTTGGTCGCGCCCGGCCCGCTGGTGGCCATGCAAACGCCGATCAGCCCGGTGCTGCGGGCGTAGCCCTGTGCGGCAAAACCGCCGCCTTGTTCATGCCTGGGCAAGATCACGCGGACCTGATCGCGAAACCGTGTCAGGGCCTGATGCAAGGGCATGCTCGCCCCGCCGGGATAGGCGAAGATCGTATCCACGCCATGATTTACCAAGGTCTGCACGACGATATCGGCCCCGCTCGTGATTTGGGGTTTGTCGATCGGATTAGATGGAGACCGACCGGCGGCGGCCGGCTTATTTTTTGATGCAGTGGACACTGATTTTCACCTATTGCTTGACAATAAACTCTGGAAACGGCAATGCAACTACTTTTGTCCCAAGATTTTAGGATATGCACGTAAGCGGGTCTTTTCAAGACACTAAAACCGCCTTGCATGTTCAATTCATATCCAAATTATAACACCATGAAAGATTTTCGACTTTAAGACCTGGGAAAAGACCGGCTTTTTCCGGATAAAATTCCATCTTCTGCAGGTGTTGATACCCCATCTCCCTCTGAGAGAGGGACTTTTTTCATTTTACGACTCGCTCTAAAACAAATCCCCTATGACCATCCCCTGTCACTTATCCCCTAAATGCCTTATATTGACCTTATTGCGGCCGTTCGCAAGGTTATTTATACTTAGAAGTTTCCGGACTTTGGCCCGGGCTGATTAAGATATATCGCATATTGAGGAGACCGACTGTCATGACGATGGATAAAAGTCTAAAGGTACGGCTGGGGTTGGTTCGCGCCCGCAGCGTGCTTACCCGGGCCGAGCGAATCCAGCGGCTCAAGGCGGCCGATCGTTGGCAGGAGGGCGACGATCCGTTTGGCCTGCCAAAAGTCCGCGTCTTCAAGCTCACCATGAAGAAGAAGAAAAAGAAGAAAGAGGGAGAGGAAGGCGCTGAAGGCGCGGAAGGCGCCGCCGCCGCTCCAGCCGCCGCAGCCGCCGCCGAACCGGCCAAGCCGACCAAGCCCACCAAGCCGGGCAAAAAAGAATCATCCAAAAAATAATCCGGGGTCATATGATGGTCCCAAAATTAGTGCAAATTGTAAAATTGAAATATTTTGCTCAATTTGCAATTTGCAATTTACAATTTGCAATATAAAACTTGCTCGCAAAACGCGATCAAAATTCGGCATCTTGAATCTAATCTCTATCCCTTCCCCATGATCTGCGTCAGCATAGGCCGCGGCCGTCATCGCCACGTGATTGCGGAACACCGACACCTGGTCGAGCAAGGGGCTCGATTGGTGGAGTTGCGTCTGGATTACATCAACGGCGAAGTGAACGTGAAGCGCCTGGTGACCGATCGGCCCTCGCCCGTGCTGATCACCTGCCGCCGCATGGCCGACGGGGGAAAGTACCCCGGTTCCGAAGAACAACGCCAATTGCTGCTGCGCACGGCCATCTCCGAAGGCGTGGAATACGTCGATCTGGATTATGACATTGCCGGCACGATCCCGCGTTTCGGCCGGACCAAGCGCATCGTGAGCATACACGATTTTCGCAAAACTCCGGAAAACCTGGAGGAAATCCATCGCCGCTTGTGCTCTCTGGATCCGGACATCGTGAAAATCGCCGTCATGGCCAACCATCCGTACGACAACTTGCGGGTGTTAAACTTGATCCGGCAAAGCAAGGTCCCGACCATCGGCGTTTGCATGGGCGATATCGGCATACCCTCGCGGATCCTGGCGGGCAAGTTCGGCGCGCCGATCACGTTTGCCACGTTTCATCACGAGCGGGCGATGGCGCCCGGCCAGCTCACTTTCCAGCAGATGACCGAAGTGTATAACTACGACAAGATCGACGCCGGCACCGAGGTTTACGGCGTAGTGGCCGATCCCATCGGGCACAGCTTAAGCCCGCTTATTCACAACGCGGCGTTTCAGCATTACGGGATGAACAAGGTTTATATTCCCTTCCGCGTGCCGCGCGAGGACATATCGCGGTTCATCGACGAGGCCACCCAACTGGGCATCCGCGGCCTGAGCATCACGATTCCGCACAAGGAAGAAGTTATAAAGAAACTCACCGACATCGACGTAGCGGTGCGCGGCATCGGCGCCACGAATACGGTGATCTTCGAGAGCCAAAAACGCTTTGGCTACAACACCGACTACAGCGCGGCCATGAGCAGCCTGGAGGAAGTCCTGAGCAACGACAACCCCGAGGAAAAAGCGGAAAATCTGCTTGCCGGCAAGACCGCCTTGGTGCTGGGGGCTGGCGGCGTGGGCAAGGCGATTATCTATGGCCTGAGCCGCCGCGGAGTGAATGTGGTCGTCAGCGACGGCGTGTCGCGACAAGCCGTCACGTTGGCGAAAAACTTCAATTGCCGTTCCATCGACTGGGCCGCCCGGCACACGGTTGCCGCCGATTTGCTGTTTAACTGCACGCCCGTGGGCATGCATCCGAACGTGGACGAAACTCCCTACGACAAGCACCACCTCCGCCCCTCGATGATCGTTTTCGATGTGGTTTATAATCCCGAAAACACGTTTCTGGTAAAAGAGGCCCGCGGCCGCAACTGCACGGTAATTACCGGCATCGACATGTTCGTGCGCCAGGCTTGCCTGCAATTCAAACTTTTCACCGGCCAGGATGGTCCCGCCGATGTGATGCGCGAAACCATTCGCCGGGCGATCGGAGCGGCAAAGTATTGAGGAAGGATGAGGGATGAAGGATGAAGGATGAGGGAGCAAAAATTCCAACAAAGCCGCTTGCGATTTCGCGATCCCTTGAAAGTGAACTCAAGTGAAATTTCATCTGGTGCATCAGAACATTAACCTCAGCACACATACGTATTCATCCTTCATCCCTCATCCTTCATCCTTTATGATTATTACTCTCATCGGTTATCGAGCCACCGGCAAGACCACGCTGGCTGAACTTTTGGCCCGGCGATTGGGCTGGCAATGGATCGACGCCGACGTGGAGATCGAGCGGCGGGCCGGCAAGACGATCGCCCGAATCTTCGCCGACGACGGCGAGCCGGCGTTTCGCGATTTGGAAGCTCAAGTGATCGCCGATCTGTGCCGCCGCGATCGGCTGGTGCTGGCCGCGGGCGGCGGGGCGCCATTGCGCGAAGATAATCGGCAAATAATGCGGCAAAGCGGCAAAGTCGTGTGGCTTAAGGCCCGGCCGGAAACTATTCTAAAGCGCATGTCGGGCGACTCCACTACCGACCAGCGGCGACCCAATCTTACCGGCCGCGGCCCTTTGGACGAGATAGTTCAATTGCTTGCCCTGCGCGAGCCGATGTATCGTGATACGGCCAATATCACAATCGACACCGAAAATCGCACACCAGAGGAATTGACCGCGGAAATCCTGGAACGGCTGGAAATACAAAAAAAGTAAAAATTGTTATAGATCTTTCAAGTGTAAGTAAAGGGAAAAAGGGGAAATCGGGAAAAAGGGAAATGGACAACTTATAGGAACGGCTCTTGATTTACTATTTTTATTTTTCCTTTTTTCCTTTTTCCCCTTTTCCCTCTTTACACAATTTTTCCTCGGAGATGGGGTTTCGTTCATGAATTGGTTCATCGCCATCCCCATGGAAGTCCGCTTGATCTTGCTGTTTGCAGCTGGGACGGCATTAGGAGCGATGGCAAACCTGGCGATCTGTGGCTTGGCGTGGAATCCGCGCCCCATAAGTCCGTGGATGCGGCCCAATCCATCGGCGCCTGCCCGGCGATGGTCCGACCGCCTGCCGATTTTCGGTTGGCTGGGATTGCGGCGCGAGGCGTCTGTACATGGATCGGGCTTTTGGATCCGCCCCCTGCTGGTGGAATTGATTTGCGGCTTGGGTCTGGCCGGACTTTACTATTGGGAAATCGGCGTGGTCGCCCTTTTTCCCGCCGACATGCCCAAATCTCCAAATCCCGCCTTACCGCCGAATTTACCGTTCATATTGCATGAACAATATGTAGTACATGCGATACTTATCTGGCTGATGCTCGTGGCATCGCTCATCGACGTGGATGAAAAAACCATTCCCGACGCCGTCAGCCGGCCGGGCACGCTTGTGGGATTGTTCCTAGCCGCTGTTTGGCCTTGGTCTTTGCTGCCCGACGTATACATGCAAGTACCGGGCAAATGGGACTTCAAATTTCTCTGCGTTACCACTCCCAACTCCTGGCCGGCCTGGCTTGACGGTGCGCCGAATTGCCTTTCGCTGGCTATTGCCCTGGCGTGTTGGACGCTGTGGTGCCTGGCCATTTTGCCGCGAACATGGTTTGTGCGTCACGGTTGGCTAAGGGCCTTGGGCCTGTGTTGGACTCGAGTTGTCCGCCAAGCCGACACATATTGGATATTGTGCATGGGCCTGGTCGGGGCTCTGCTTTGCGTGCTTGTCTGGTATCGCGGCGGCGACAACTGGAAGGCGCTCCTAAGCGCATTGGTCGGCATGGCCGTCGGCGGAGGAATTATCTGGATCGTCCGCGTAATCGGCCGGGCCGTGCTCAATCAAGAGGCCATGGGCTTTGGCGACGTGACGCTGATGAGCATGATCGGGGCGTTTCTGGGCTGGCAGGCCTGCATAATTGTGTTTTTCCTATCCCCTTTTGCCGCGCTTGTGGTGGGATTGCTGCGATATCTTTTCCTCCGCGACAGGGAAATCCCCTTCGGCCCGTTCCTATGTCTGGCCGCGCTGGCGGTCATTCTTTACTGGGCCCCGATCTGGGATTGGGCCTGGGGAATCTTTGCCATGGGCTGGATTTTGGCATTGGTCATGCTGGCCTGCCTGCCGATCTTTGCCCTGCTGTTGTTTTTGCTGCGGATGATTTTCAACGCGATCCACGCCTGGAGAGGTTGAAAACCTGTCTCATCCATCATCATTTTTTGATGGTTTGCCGTTTGTTTTTTGCCATATCGGACGCATGTTGCTCGATTCCTACATGGCGAATCTGGCGCACGCAGGCGGCGCGGTCGGAGCGGAAAATGAATCCGAATATCTTTGAGATCCAGTTATTGAACATCCGGCAGTCCTGGGGATTTTGGAAATCCTTGCAATCGGCGCAGGATGCGAACTGGTTGCTTATGCAGCATGCCCGGACCTTGCACCAGGCGGCCTTGGGATTTTCCCGGCATCCCGGGCACCTGCCGCGGAGATATGCCCGGCAAGCCCCGCAATACAGGCCGCAGCAGGCGACAAGATTGGCGTCGGCCACGATCTCTTTCATTGTGTTTCTCCTTTGCCGATACTTTCGTCTTGAATATAAGATTTTTCGCGATAAAAGGAGGCGACTATAACAAACAGCACTGCCGTGATGAGCATCGCTTCGGTGAAGAACCAGTAGTAGCTTGCTCCGGGCAATTTGCTGGTGCCGTCCGGATTTTCGATAAAGAAATTCACGGCTGCGGTGAATCCATTGCCCACGGCATTCGAAAGCAAAAACAATCCCATTATAAGGGACTTCATTTTTTGCGGCGCCTGGGTATAGGCGAATTCCAGGCAAGTGATGGACACCATTACTTCCGCGGCGCTGAGTAGGATATAGGGTAATAATTGCCAGTAGATCGAGGTGTTGATTTTGTCTTGAATGGCTTGTTCGATCAAGCCTGACGCCGCAAAGGCGAGGACCGTGATAAACATACCGATGGAGATTTTACGCAAATATGTTAAGCGAAAAGCCTTGTTTAACGCGGGATAGACTACATAAGAAAATAGCGGTATGAAAGCCAGAATAAGAAGCGCGTTCACGGCCTGGATTTGGTTTTTATCGATTTCCCAAGCGCTCAATCCCTTGAAGGAGTTCCAGCCGGCGTTTACCATGCTTTGCTCGAAGGATTTTATCCAGGCAAAATCGAGGACGCGGCGATCCATGGATTTGGCCTGCAATACCCAAGCCGACGCGGTTTGATTGTACAAGGCCCAAAACATGGCCACGAACACTAAAAAAATCACGCCTAGTTTAACGATGACCTGCAATCCTTCCCGGCTAAACATGCTTTTGACGAACTGTCCGCCGCTGGGCGGAATGTGTACGAATTTTTTCCGGCCAAGCCAAAAAATAAAGGTTGCCGTTATCATCAAGACGCCGGGCACTCCAAAGGCCACGCGGCCACCATAATGCTTTAAGAGAATCGGTGTAAGAATCGTGGAAAAAAGCGAACCAAAATTAATGGAAAAGTAAAACCAGCCGAATACCTTTTCCAAGAGGTTTTTATTGCTGGGTCCGAACTGATCGCCCACGTTCGCCGACACGCACGATTTTATCCCGCCCGATCCCAGGGCAATTAATAATAGGCCTATAAACAGACCCAACCGCGTTTGATCTATCGTCAATGCGAGGCATCCCAAACAATAAACCAGAGAAAGATAAAGAATTGTTCGATACTTTCCCCAAAATGCGTCGGATATAACCGCTCCGAAAATCGGAAAAAAGTAAACGCCCGCCACAAATAAATGGAAATAGCCTTTCGCCTGTTCTTCGCTCATAGGGTCGAGCTTGCCCGAAAGATTCATCAATTGCTCGGTCATGAATGTGACCAGGATCGTGTACATGCCATAAAAGCAAAATCGCTCGGCGGCCTCGTTCCCTATAATGTAAGGCACCCCGGGCGGCATCTTGTCGGTGGCGATGGGAGCAATAAGATAAGTAGTTTTGCTCATATTATAATACCATGGTGGCTTTTGATAACAACCCGATAGGGTGTATTCTTCTGCCCATTAAACGAAAATAATTTTCCGAAACCCGTGATTTAATCCGGTGTTTAACTAGTAGTAGCGTACCAGCCGGAAAAGGGCAAGAGACGCTGGTTTTTTATGCGCTGGAGACTTGGTTTATGTGGAAAATCCTTGCAATATTGGTTTTGGCATTTTGTATCGGCGGAGGAATGACTTTTGCCCAGGATGGACAGTCGAAAAATGCTGGCACTGGGAAAAAACACCAGAACATCGAGCAGGTTTTCAAGGCCCGGGACAAAGATCATGACGGCAAACTCTCCAAAGAAGAGTTCTTAGGCAAGGTCAAAGATCCTGAGCGCGTCAAGCTCCTTGAAGGCCGTTTCAAGGCCATGGATGTCGATGGCGACGGGTATGTCACATTCGAGGAGTTTAAAGCCTACTGGGCAAAGCACGCACATTTAGCAAGCAAACAGCACGGCAAAAAACAACCGCATCAGGTAAAGCCCACTGCCATAACTTAGTTAAGTGCCCGCACCGGCGAGGCGCCAGTGCCACGCGGCGACTTGGAGAAAAACAACTAAATTGAGGTCAATTAGTCCGTGACGACCGGTACTGTCGGGATCGCTTCATCCCCCCGTCAGGCGAGTTCCGAGTCACAGGCCGGTCGTAGCGGACATTTTTTGGCGGAAAGAGGACTCTATTGCTCCTCTTTCCGCTTTTTTTGTCGGTTGAAATAAGCAGCAGTGGGTGTCATACTGAATGACTGGATATTGACTTGCGGCACAGTTGCCGCGGCTATTGAGTACCGGATTAATGATGTCACTAGCCGGCGGTCAACGACCGCCGGAATATATTGGGTGTTTTTTTTGTGACAAAGCAGCCATTTTGGCGGGGAGACTCGGCGTGCAAAGGTTCATGTTGCGATCGAAGATACATCGGGCCACGCTAACGGGCACCGATCTGGATTACGAGGGCAGCATCGCCATGGACC
>JBEKSO010000075.1:0-12048 GCA_049516935.1 Thermoguttaceae bacterium | reverse complement strand
TAACTCGTTCCCACGGTCCTCCGTGGGAACGTGCGGGTGCCATACACACTCTTGACGAGGGCATGACGGCCTTTAAATACCAAAGAATCGACAGCAGAAAGAACAACATGGCAATGATGTTTCTTCGCTGTGCGATCCAGGCCACCGACTCCACGTTTACCGGATGCACGGCAAAGATCAATGCCGCCAAGATAGCGCCGGGAATGGACAACTTCCGCAAAACGAGCCAAATCAGCAGCGATTCAACAACGTGCAAGATCAGGTTGGTTACGTGATATCCGGCCGGATTCATGCCCCATAGCCGCCACTCGATCCAGAAGGTGGTATAGGCCGCCGGATAGTACTCCGGAGCTTCGTTCGTGCACCAAAATCGGTACAGGCCGTCAGGCGCATTGATGATCTTGTTTTCACTCAGAAAGAGGAAGTCGTCTAAGATAAACCCGCCGTTTATGGACGGAAGATAAGCCACGAGTACCGCCGCGGCAATCAGAATTATTCCCGCCGGCACGCCAAGGGGCAACCGCGAAAGCACGGCGATTCGCGAGCATCTCGGAGATGGATGATTATCGGGATATCGCTTGTGCTTGGACATAAGCGGACTATTGGGCTTGAACAACTACATGGCCCTTCAAGAGCCGGTCGCAAAGATTACATTATATCACTTCTCCAGAGGTTTAATGACGTTTGCATGGCGAATGAACCGAGGCCGACCAACGTGAGGCCGGAAAATTCAACAAAAAGGTTGTCTTGTTGGACTATTATCTAAGCAAACATCAATAATAATCTTTTTATGCCGGTTCTCAATCGAACTCCACGTCGGCTGCGTTGAATACGGGCCCTTCGACGCACGTGCGGCGATAGTCCCAGCCGCCCGCGGCGTCGCGAATTCTCGCCGCGCAGCTAAAACAAATCCCCATGCCGCAGGCCATGGGCGTTTCCAACGACACCCGGCAGGGAACGTCCAGACGCTTGGCGATCTTGGCGGTTGCCTTCAACATCGGCTCCGGGCCGCAACACACGATCAGGCAGGAATTCCCGGCGGTTTTCACCGCCGGTTCGATCAACTCGGTTACCAGCCCGCGATGGCCCAGAGAACCGTCGTCGGTGCTTAGCCGGACATCCACGCCGAGGCGCCGAAAATCTTCCACGCCGGCCAGATACTCAGCCGACCGCGCGCCGTAACAGAGCGTGACTTTTTTTGCCCGGGGAACGCTGCGGGACGGATCGCCGTAGCGATGCAGTCCGAGATATTCCCGGGCCAGGGCCAAAAACGGAGTTTGACCGATGCCCCCGGCGACCATAATAAGATGTTCCGTTTCCTCGGCTGCAAAGCCGTTGCCCAAGGGGCCCCAGATTTCAAGTTTCGCTTCCGGCTTGAGTTCCGCCAAGCGGCGGGTCATTTTGCCCACGACAAGATAAACGATATCCAAACCATCCGGTTCACCGCCGGCCCCGTCAACAACATCGTACAGCGCCAAAGGACGGCCCAAGAGCGGATCATTCACCTCGGCCAGGCGCATCATAATGAATTGGCCAGGCAATATCCGGCGTGCGATGGCCGGACATGAAAATCGGATGCGGTACGTATCCCGCGCCAGCCGGACGTTCTCGGTCACCAGCGCGGCGCCATGCCATGCTCGATCGGCGTAGACGGTACAAGTTTTATGTTCAGGCATGATTATCTTTTTCTTTTGTCGCTTTCCACAAGGCGGCGACTTCATCCCTGGAAAGCGGGCGCGACGCGCCGGGCGGGAGACTTCCCAGGCGGATCGGGCCGACGGCGGTGCGGATCAGGCGCATGACTTTATGGCCCAAGCGGGCCAAAATGCGGCGTATCTCCCGGTTTTGACCTTCGCGGAGCACAAGTTCCAATACCGTGCTTCCCTTGTGATGCGATAGGATGCGGACGTCTTCGACCCGGGCCACGCCTTCGGCCAGGTGCACGCCGCTGCGGAGCTTTAAAAGCACGTCGCGATCCGGCCGGCCCGCTACTTGCACGCGATATGTTTTACGCACGCCGTAGCGGGGGTGCGTCAGGCGGTTGGCCAGTTCGCCGTCGTTGGTGACCAAGATCAGCCCTTCGCTGTTGAGATCCAATCGGCCGATGGTAAACAGGCGCAGGTGGCTTTGCGGCAACAGATCGATGACCCGCCGCCGGCCCGACGGATCGCGATTTGTAGAAAGCACACCGGGCGGTTTGTGGACTGCGTAATAATGGAGTTTTGGCTTGGGCAGCATCTGGCCGTCCACGCGGATTTCCTGCTTGGACGGATCGACTCGGCTGCCCAACTCGGTTACTACGCGGCGATCCACTTCCACTCGGCCGGTAGTAATCAATTCTTCACATTGGCGCCGGCTCCCCAATCCGGCCGCTGCCAGGACTTTTTGCAACCGCTGCGGGCCGCCGTGCGCGGAAAAACCAGGCGGCCTTTGCCGCCCGGCGGGCTTTTTCTTGTGCGATTTTTTATTCGCTTGTCTGTCAGGCATGATGAATCGCTCTTCCGTATAAGTCGATATTATTGATCTTCGTCTGGCAAATGAACCATTAAGTAGTGGGGCAGATTGCTAATCTGCCCAAAAAAGGCAGGTTGGCAACCTGCCCCACGGATCATGCCTAGGTAAAGGTCAATAAATCAACGGCTCAAGCGATCTTACCCCATTTGCCCGTATTGCGACAAGTGGATGGCAATCATTTAAGACGAATGGTTTCGAAAAGCAGTTTATTGGCATTGATTGCCCAATTGCCAGCGGGAGCGAGCGGGTTCGGGGAGCGGATTTTCATAATCCCGAGGGCGAACCCCAACCATAGGAGGCCCCATCTCGTTTTCTGGGTAAGGATCGAAGCGAACGGCCCGGTTTTGTTGCACCTGGGCCGAACCGGGGTGGGCCAGACTTGGCGGGGCAGTGCTCTGGCATCCGGCAAGGACTAGAAAAATTAAGGCCACAAGGCCCAAAATTGGAATCTTACTCATGCACTTTCTCCTTGCCGGATAAAGGTGGGGGATTATACGCTTAGAAGCCCTGGACAAGAAGATTAATACTCCCCGTTACCCAAAAGGAATCGACCGCCGGAGATCGACTCCATAAGTCTAATTGCCGCAATATGTTAGAGTGTTAATATACAACGGATTTGCACGCCTTGCCGGTTTTTTGTAAGAATCGGAAAATTCAAACCTTGATTGCTTTTTCGATTTCGTCATAGGCGACAATTTTATTGCGACCGGCAATTTTGGCGGCGTACAAAGCTTCGTCGGCATGTTCGATCAATGTCTGGGAACTCGTGAGGCCCTCGGCGTCGGCTATCCCAAAACTGACTGTGACGTGAACCGCGTCGCCGTGTACCAGGATATTGAGCATTTCAATGTTACTTCTGCACCGTTCCGCCAGGAACCGGGCTTTTGCGGCCGTTTCTTGGGAAACGACAATGGCGAATTCTTCACCGCCGTAGCGTGCGGGCATGTCGATGTTCCGGCACTGCTTGGCAATGACATTGGCTACTTCCAGGAGTAATTGATCGCCGACCAGATGCCCGTAGGTGTCGTTCACCTTTTTGAATTGATCGATGTCGGCCATGATTAATGAACAAGGCCGGCCGTGTCTTTGCATGCGGGTCCATTCCTGTTGCAGGCGCTCCATCAAAGCCCGGCGGTTAGGAAGGCCGGTCAACGGATCGATATGGGCGTGTTTGATAAGCATGTCTTGCAGGTTTTTCATGCGCAAGGCGGCTCGAACCCGGGCTTGCAGTTCAAAGGCGTCGAAAGGCTTGGCAATGTAATCCACCCCGCCCAGATCCAGTCCCCTGATCTTATCTTCGGGGCTGACGAATCCGGAGAGGAAGAGAACCGGAATCATGCACAACTCCGGGTCGGCCTTCAAGGCGCGGCAAACGTCGAAGCCCGACATGTCGGGCATATCGACGTCCAGCAGAATCAAGTCCGGCATTTCCCGCTTGGCGATCTCCAGGCCTGTCGCTCCCCCTTCCGCGCAAAAAATATCCCCGCACTCTTTTTTCAGCCGGCTTTTAGCGATCAGCAGTTCATCCGGGTTGTCGTCTATGATCAGGATTTTCATGATAGATTTGCCGCGGCTGTGCTGTAATTACGAAATCCCTTTTCGATGGCCTGGCACAACAAGGCGACTTTGTGCAATGCTTCCCCGGCCGAAAGCAAGTCTTGCGCCTTGGCGGCCTCTTCCAAGTTCCTGGCCGCGTCGGTCAACATGGAGTATCCATAATTTCCTCCGGATCCTTTCATTCTATGCGCCAGGCGATGAAGGTCGGCGAATTGGGCATTGCCCAGCGCCGCGCGCATCTCATCGACCTGCCCGCCAAGACGCTCGACGTAGCCGCCCAGGATGGGCATGATGTCCGGATCGTCGACGTACTGCGATATGATCGCATTTTCATCGCCGGGCAGATTCTTTTTATCATTTTGTGAAATATCGGCCGATTCGGGGATGACTTTTCCGGCAAGCCAGGCGATGGTCCGTATCATTTTCGCGCGATCTATCGGTTTGCTCAGGTGCTCGTTGCAACCGGCAGCCAGGCAACATTCCTTGTCATCGGACCTGACGCTTGCGGTCAAGGCCACAATCGGCCGATCATAACCGCGGCTGCGCAGGAGGCAAGTGGCTTCTAAACCGTCCATTTCCGGCATATTCATATCCATGAGAATTACGTCGAAGAACTCGCTTTCGGCCTTGTCCACGGCAATCCGGCCGTTTTCGGCGAAAACAACCGTTGCCCCCGCCCTGGAGAGCATGATTCCGATGAGTTTTTGGTTGTCAATGCTGTCTTCGACCACCAGAACTTTAACTCCCGATAGATTTTTGGAGTCTTGCGGGCAATTATTTGCCGCCAGAGCTTCGATAATTTCCGCCGGTTTCTGGAAGATTTTGACTCCCTTTAGATCGCCCGCGGGAACGATCAAGGTAAAAGTGCTTCCCCCGCCGCGCACGCTCTTGGCGGTAAGTTCGCCTCCCAGCAATTCGACGATGTGCTTTGAGACGGCCAGTCCCAGCCCGGTGCCGCCGTACTTTTGCGACGTGGCGGGGTCGCCTTGGTTGAAGGCTTGAAACAATTGCGGCAAAACTTCTTCGGCGATGCCGATGCCCGTGTCCGCGATATCGATCTTCACGGCGGTCTGGTTGTCTCGCCACTGGCGCAGGAAGTGCACCTTGACGCGGACTTGCCCGTTTTCCGTGAATTTTATCGCGTTTCCCACGAGATTCAGGAGCGCCTGCCGCAGCTTGTTGCCGTCGGTCAGGATCGTTTCCGGGAGTTCGCTCATGTATTCGACCGAAAGCATGTCGCCGCGCATCTCGGCGCGTGGCCGCATCATGCCGGCCGCGTCGGCCAGCAAAGAAACGAGGTTGCACCGCTGCACGTTCAATGTGACTTTGCCGGCCTCGATCTTGGACAGGTCCAGAATATCGTTGATCAGAAGAAGCAGCTTTTCGCCGTTTCGCCGGACGACCATGAGATAATTGTTCCTGGCGCCGGCGTCGAGCTTGGGATCCATCAATAGATCGTTGTAACCCAGAATGGCGGCCATGGGAGTCCGCATTTCATGGCTCATCCTGGCCAGGAACTGGCTTTTAGCTTTGTTGGCCTCTTCGGCTTGCTGCCGCGCCTGGACAAGTTCGCTGACATCGATTACGTTCAGCAATACTCCGTCGTACTTGCCGTCCCGGTAGATGGGCTGCATGCGTAATATCACTTCCTTGCCGCCAAGGGGACGCTGAAGCACGAGAGGACTGGTAACGACTTCATTTCTGAATATTTCGATTTGGGAAAGGATTTTTCCCAAGTTTTTGCCCGAATGAAAGTCCTCGATTCGTTTACCGATAACATCCTCCCGCTCCTTGCCCATAAAATTGCACAGGTAACCGTTTATTTCGATGATGATATTGCGGGCGTCGGCGAAAACCACGCCCTCATCCATCGCCGATATCATCGCCGACAGTTTCGCGTTTTCCCGCCGGGAAATCTCCTCCGCGATCCCGCGTTCGATGATTTCACGCTTTAGTTTTTGATTTGTCGCGGCCAATATGGAGGAAAGATGGGCCGTTTTTTCGTTGCGAACCGCAATCGTTAAAAGATAGAATGCCAGCAACACGGTGAGCGACAAACATCCCGTCCCTACCACCCAAGGTTGCCAGGTTGTCTTAGCGGACATGAACTCGGCCGAGGGAACGCAAACAACGGTCCATTTTTGTCCGGCAATATCGAGCGTTTCCGATAAACTCATTCCTGCTTGGCGAATCGTTTTTTCCAGATCGATCGGATGATAATCGGCGCTGAGTATTCGAGATGGATGATAGTGCAAAATCCCGGTTTTTGAGGGAGTCCGGCCGTCGTATATGTATATGTCTATGCCCGTGGGCATCAAAGTCTTGAAACTCTCCTCCACCATCCCGCCGATGAGTATTGTTCCGACGGCGAATCCTTGCAAGTGTTGTCGGCGGTCTTCAACGCTGTTAAGGGAGGCTTTCTTTTCATAGATGGGAAGAAATACCCGCAACTCGGGCCGTGGGTTTTTTTCTCCGGGCAAAATAAACTGCGGCGCCGACGTCAATTTTCCCGTATCGCCCGCCTTGTGCATGGCCTGCAAAAAAGCCGGAATCGAGGCCAGATCGTATCCGATCAAAGCGGCATATTTTTTTTGCGGCTCGATGTAAAAAATCGGGTAATATTCCTCCCGCGGGGGAGCTTCAACCAGGACGCCCTTATCGGCTTCCACGATTTTGAAACCCGGCAATCCGTTTGTTCCGGCTTGGCTTTCAAAAGCGGCCCGTTGCCGCTGTTTTACGCGAGGGACCCACTGCAAAGAACTCATGCTGGAATTATTTTCAATTAATGGAACCGTAAATATCGCGAACTCATTCCGTTCGACTTCATTGGACCCGTCGTAAAACGATCCTACCGACTTGATCGCCAAAAAGTCGACGTCCAGAAACTTTTTCAAGGACATGATCCGGTTTTGGCTGGCCCGCTCGAACTCATTGCCGGCGCGCTCGAACTCCCAATGCCGGTATTGAAAGAATGTGAATATGGAAAGCAGCAGCCCGACCGCCAACACGGCCGCCGCGATGCCGAACTGCCACTTCAATCCTTTTTGGCCTGCTCGATAGACTCTGCCCAATACGGAATTGAAGCTCATTGAACTGCCCCCTTTGCCGCGGATTTTTAAAACGCCTATGTTCCGTGCGGTCGTCGAGTTAATCGCACATTGTACAAACAATGCATCAAAAAGTGGAGATCGTGCAATTGCTCTCCGCTATTGGCGCAATCAACGGCTGTATAAATCTAGCATGGGGAACCGCCCATAATAGTTCTTTCTCGAGCCTGAGATAGGAGATATTGCCGTTTTAACAGATTTGACGGGCCGGCATGGACGGAATTATTCCTACAACGCGCCGAAAATCAATGGGGAAGATACGAATCCAAGGCGACGGCCGGTGTTTGCGGATTTAATCCCACCCGGCCCAGGCAGGCGGGAACCAAAACCGTGCCGCCCCGGGCTATGGGCGCCGGGGCGGGATCCGCTTCAACCAACAATGACCCCTCCAGGATGACAAGGATATGGCAGCGGTCGTCCCCGCCGATCTCACGCGGCGCGTCGAACGCCAATCTATCCAGCACGAACTTGTCGCAGGCGACAAGGCGGCTTGCTCCGCGGCGATCAGCGGTTTGCGCTGGTTGCGGATTTACGGGCCCTATCTTGTAATCGACCGCCTGTAATCCCTGCTCGATGTGCAAGGGGCGCGGCTTGCCGTCGGGTCCCAAGCGGTTCCAATCGAAAAGCCGGAAGGTGGTGTCGCTCGATTGCTGGATCTCGGCTGCCAAAATCCCGGCCCCCATGGAATGAACCGTGCCTGCCGGCAGAAAGACGCAATCGCCCGCTTGGGGATGGAACGAGTGCAAACAATCCGCGCAGCGGCCCTCACGAACAGCGTTTTCCAGCATTGAACGATCGACGCCGGGTTTCAGCCCGGCATAAATCAGGCCCTCCGCTTCCGCTTCCAAAATGATCCATGCCTCGGTCTTGCCGGAATCGGGGGGATTCAGCCGGGCGGCTTGGGCGTCGTTGGGATGAACCTGCACTGAAAGGGTCTGCCGGGCATCGAGAAACTTGGCGATCAGCGGGAATCGCGACTGAGGATGGTTCCGGCCCAGGAGTTCCCGGCCGTCCCCAGCGACCAACTCGCCCAAGGTCGTGCCCGCCAATGGGCCCCATGCCGCGACGCTTTGATCCGCGCCGTGGTCGCAAATTTCCCAACTCTCGGCGTAGTTCTCGCCCGGACCCAGGGCCCTGCCCAGAGAGGTCTCGAATTTCCGGCCTCCCCACATATATCGTTTATAAAGCGGGTGAAAACGCAGCGGATAAAGCATGCTCATGAGCGTGAATAACCGTGACTGTAAGACGTTTATTGATTATCATTGTATATATATGCCGGTAATGTTACTATAAATGTTTCCGAAAGAACAGGCCGCGATCCGCTTACCCGCCGCATTTCTTTTATGACCCGCAAACAATACGACGAAGACCTTTTTGCCGACAGCACCATGACTTTCGGGGAACACCTCGAAGAGTTGCGGATCCGTCTTTGGAAGGCCATCTTGGGTCTGATCGCGGGGATTATTATCGGCATGTTTTTTGGCGGGTACGTGGTCAACCTGATCCAACTGCCCTTGACCAACGCCTTGTCGAATTATTACCAGCGACAGACAGAGGCAAAAATCGCGGCCCTGACCGCGCAAAAAGGCGATAATGCGAAAAATGATAAAAAAATCCTGGAAGCCGCCAAATCGCGGGGCATGATCGCCGATGACGTGTACATCGATCCCCGGGAATTGCTGTCTCAACTGGATACCGATTCCCCGCAACATCTCAAGAACATCCAACTCCCTCAAAAAACCGGCCTGGGGCAAGACAGCGGTTTGGTCCATGTTTTTCTGTGGCGTAAGTCGGCCGACGATCCCCGCGTGCATCTAAAGAGCTTCAGTGTTTGGGAGGGTTTTGGGATATACGTCAAAGCCGCGATCCTGGTGGGCTTTCTACTGGCCAGCCCTTGGATATTTTACCAGATTTGGATCTTTGTGGCCGCCGGACTTTACCCGCACGAAAAAAAATACGTCCACTTCTATCTGCCCGTCAGCATAGGCTTGTTTTTCTTCGGGGCTTGCGTGGCCTTTTCCTTTGTGTTCGAACCCGTTTTAAATTTCCTTTTCAGCGTGAACAATTGGCTGGGAATCGAACTGGACCCGCGGATCAGCGAGTGGATCGGATTCGCCTTGATTTTGCCGGTGGGATTCGGCATCGGATTTCAATTGCCCCTGGTGATGTATTTTCTGGAGCGGGCGGGAATCGTGTCGGCGGGGATGTTCAGCAAGCATTGGAAAATCGCGGTTTTGATCATTTGGATTTTAGCCACGATGTTGACCCCGCCCGATCCGTTCAGCCAATTCTTCCTGGGCATACCGCTGACGTTTTTGTACTTTGGCGGCATATTGCTGTGTAAATACATGCCGCGGCGCAGGACGGATTGATGAGTGCGGACCGGAATATGAAATACCATTGAAATACCAGAATACTTCCCGGAATGCCAGAATATTGTGTCCCTGAAAATCCCTGGTGCATAATAGGATCAATTAAAATTCGATAATTCCTTGTCAACTAGAAGGATCTTACCCGATGTCAACCTGGGACCATAATTCAATCTCAGTTATTCTGCTAGGTGCAGGTTTTTCGGCTGCTGCAACTGATGGGAAATTGCCCCTCATGTGCAGCTTCTTTGATTTTCTCGACCAAAAGTATGAACCCGCACTTTTCGAATTTATCTCTTGTGTGGCAAAAGATTTTCGTAAAGCTAATGTCGAGAAGGTTCTTATTTTATTGGAACAAATTAATACTTCTCCAGATGCTCTATTGGAAGGCTGGGGAGAAAAATGGAAAAAAGATGCACCATTGTTGCGGCGCGAACTACTTTTTTACATCCTCCGACGATTAAAACAAGCTGTAGGTATCCATAGGGATAACTGGGCTGCCAAATTTCTAGCTGGGACTGGACCTGCTACAACTATCATATCAATGAACTACGACAATATCGCCGAGCGCATTTTGTCGTATATTGCGCATTCGGTGATGAATAGAGCATGTCCGCATTGCAAAATGAGCCAACTTTTACAGAAGGCATGCAGTTGTTCTGGGCGTGAACAGATTATTGAAAGAGACTGGAGAGGATCTCTCATCAAGCTTCATGGGTCAATTGCTTGGAGACGTTGCGTTAATACTAAATGCTGCAACTATGAGTGCCTTGTCGCCGACAAACAGTGTCGACCATTTGAGCCGCACGCATGTCCCCATTGCCTACAAAGTTGCGAGCCTGTGATGATAATGCCTACAATGAGCAAGCATCTAGATGAAATTCGAGAAATATCTACAATGTGGAACGCTGCCAGAATGGCTATCGCGGATGCGGAGAGCATCGTTATATTCGGTTTCTCAATGCCAACAAGTGATATGCTCCTAATTGAAATGCTTCGATCTGCTATTCATGCCAGTCGAATGCTTAGGAGAGTGGCGGTCATTGATCTTGACCCGGATAGTGTGATGGAACGATTCGAACAATGTATTCCCAATGACCTTAAGGTAGAGTATTCGCCGTTCATGGTAACACCCGGCATTTCACCCGATTGGTTTGTGACTACATAAGTCGCGGAAAATTAAAATTTAAACACTGCACTCGATTGACCATTACAACAAACTAATGCATGTCCCAAATTCGATCCCAAAGGAGTTTGGGATTTGGGATTAGAGCGCATTTAGACATTAGTGGAATTATCGTCATACATATTATCCTTTTTCTTTAATAATTCCCTAGAAATTGTGCCAGCAGATATGCTAAGATCTGGCCGCTACGATAGTGCCCTTCTGCCAACCGCCATATGGATTGACATAATGCTATCGTGGCATAATGTGCAAACAATGTCTCCCGATGTATTCACCGGGGGCTAAATAAAACGTGCGTAGACTGCCATCAAATCTTTACCACCAACCCGGGAACAAGTTCCCAGGCTAAACTTATCAATCCCAATCCCTAATCCCCAATTCCCTCCTAAATCGCTTCTCCGCCGCGTTCGCCGGTGCGGATGCGGATGCAATCTTCCAGGGGCAGGACGAAGATTTTGCCGTCGCCGATCTCGCCGCTGGCCCCGGTCCGCCCGCCCTTGATGAGCGCGTCGATCGTGGGTTCCAGAAATTCCTCGTTCACGGCGATCATCAATTGCACTTTGCGCAAGAGATTGACGGAGAATTCATGGCCTCGATAGGCCTCGGTATGACCGCGTTGCCGGCCGAAACCCTGCACGTCCATTACGGTCAGGCGGAATACTTCCACGTCGGCCAAGGCGGCTTTGACCGCTTCCAAGCGATGGGGTTGGATGACGGCGATTATCAATTTCATGGCATTTAGCTCCCGGCGAACACACCGGTCGTTTGCATTTAGCTCCCGGCGAACCCACCGGTCATTCGCATTTAGCCCCCGGTGAACACACCGGGGGTTTTGGTTACGGACATATTTATCTTAACGTCCGCTAATGGATTCTCAAGGGGGGTAAAAAAACAAAGGACCCCCGGAATGGAATATCCCGGAGGTCCTTTTTATCAATAATTTCCGTATTTTTCTGGTCTTATGGAAATTGGAGGGTCTTTAGAACTGAATAATCCCGTCGCAGGCTATAACGAATTGGCTGTTCTTCGTCTTATCATCAAATAGACGCGGTCCTGATCCGCCGTACCAGTCCCAGCGCAGTTCCGGGCGGAGCCGGAAGTTGGGATTAGGCGTCCAGTTCACCCCGGCAGTGATGGCTTGCACCGTGCCGGCATCGCCCGATGGCAGCGGCAAGGGGTTCCCGCCGGGCAGACCGCCGAATCGCAGGCCGCCAAGCCTGGTGCCCTGGTCGTCGACGAACATGTCGTAACGCAAGCCGGCCTTCCAGCAGTCGTTGATGGTGTAGAACAGGTATTGGGTAAAACTCCAGATCTC
>JBEKSO010000074.1:0-15795 GCA_049516935.1 Thermoguttaceae bacterium | reverse complement strand
AGCAATTCCTTGCCCAAGAGGCAAAGATTTATTTCACAGTGTATAAGGAAGTAGAGCAGGAGGTCGACTATTACTGCTCGAACAAGGGCATCGACATGGTGATGCGTTTTAACGGCGATCCGGTGGACGTGGACAAACCGGACAGCGTTTTGAGCTTCATCAACAAGCCGGTGGTGTATTACGACAAGAGCCGCGACATCACGCCCATCATACTCGACTCCTTGATAAAGCGGAGCGGCGCCCCGGCCGCGGGCGGAATTCGGACCGGCGCCCGCCCGGTGGCCCCTTTCCAGAATCCGAAGTAAGTAATTTACAGTATAAACGTTGCCAATCCGCCAAGGACGGCGGGTAGGGCGGACTTGAAATCATATCCCTCAACCCTGTCACGGATGACCGACTTTTCTGGATGTATTCTACACGCAAGCAACGCACGCTGGTCGCCCCGGTAAAGATCGAGGGCGTAGGTTATTGGAGCGGACGGGACGTAAAGGTCGAGTTTCGTCCGGCCCCGGCCGGCAGCGGCATAGTTTTTGTCCGCCGCGACCTGCCCGGCTCGCCCCGCATTGCCGCCAACATTGAAAACCGCACCGAAACTCCGCTGCGGACCACGCTTCAGGCCGGCGACGTTAACGTGGAGATGATCGAGCATATCATGTCGGCCTTGGCTGGAATGCAGATCGACAACTGTGAAATTCGAGTCGATCAGCAGGAAATGCCCGGCATGGACGGGTCCAGCCTGCCCTTTGTCGAGGCTTTCCAAACGGCGGGGATCGTGGAACAAGACTCCGTGCGGGCGCAAAAGATCATCCGCCGCGTTATCCGGCAAGGCGACCAACAGAGTTGGATCGAAGCCCGGCCCTGCTGTTCGGGAAAAATGATCCTGCAATACGAACTCGATTACGGCGGCGGCAATCCCATCGGCCGGCAATCCCTGGAAATATCTCTTTCGCCCCGGTATTTCCACATGAATTTGGCGCCCAGCCGCACATTCATGATGGAATCGGAGGCAAATGCCTTGAAAGAGCAAGGGCTCGGGCAGCGAGTCACATGCAAGGATTTGCTGGTCTTCGACGGCAAAGGACCGATCGACAATCAACTGCGTTTTCCCGACGAATGCGTGCGTCACAAGATGGTCGACATGGTGGGCGATCTGGCCCTGGCGGGCTGCGATCTGATCGGCCGTTTCATTGCCTTCCGCAGCGGTCACCGGCTGAACGCCGAGTTGGTCCAAAAAATTTTGGGCATCGAGGAAGCAAAGGAGACGATTAAACGCTGCGCGTGACAACTAAATAAGAGTTTGAAATTAAAGGTGCGTGCCACGACCAACCGACCATGCAAGGCATGGCGACGGTCGGCGCCCCGCTTGGAAGCAATATTTTTCCGGCAGTTCCAAGGGCACTGCTTGCAAGCAAGCAGTGGCACTCGTCATTTTGTTAGAGGGTAAACGCCGCTGCTTGCAAGCAAGCAGTGGCACCCGACATTTTGTTTGAAGATATAAGAACCACCAACGTGCCATTTTTTGCGGAGCCGCGACGATGGCGACATATTTCTTCGAAAACGCGACGATCGATCCCCGCGCCCAAATCGACGATGAAGTCGAGATCGGCCCATATTGCGTCGTGGGCCCGCACGTCCGCATCGGCCGCGGGACTAAACTGGAAAACAGCGTAACACTGATGGGACACGTTGCCATCGGCTGTTACAATCATATCTATCCGGGCGCGGTGATCGGCGGCGAACCGCAAGACATAACCTATCGCGGCAGCGACACCGAAGTCGTGATCGGCGATCACAACATCATCCGGGAGTGCGTCACCATCAATCGGGCCTCGGAAAAAGAGGACGGCTTTACCCGCATAGGAAACCATAATTTCCTGATGGCCTGCTGCCACGTGGCACACGACTGCCAACTGGGCGACGACATCGTGATTGCCAACAATACGCTTCTGGCTGGACACGTACACGTCCACGATCACGCTTCGCTTTCCGGGGCCGTGGCGGTGCATCATTTTGCCACCATCGGCAGTTACAGTTTCGTGGCCGGCTGCAGCGCGGTGCGGCACGACGTACCCCCGTACATGCTCGTGGAAGGCTATCCATCCAAGCCCCGCTGTATTAATGCCGTGGGATTGAAACGCCACAATTTCTCGCCGCAAGTGATCCAGGCCCTGGCCGAAGCCCACAAACTCATATTCCGCTCCAAAGTCGGACTGGATAACGCCTGGGAAATTCTCCGCAGCAACGGCCACCTGGTGCCGCAGGTCAACCACCTGCTGAGCTTCATCCAAGGCCAGCACGAGGGCATGCACGGGCGCGGCCGCGAACGACGCAAAGCGGCGTAATAGAGTAGGTGGTAGATGGTAGGTGGTGGACTTTTAAATTCGTTTAGCCGCGAGCCGTAGGCGAGCGCTAGATTGATCTTGCCACATTGATTCAAATGTAAACAACATGAAAAAGCTAAAAATCGCGGTTATCGGCGCGGGTCGTTTGGGCGGATTTCACGCCCAAAAACTGGCAAAAATGCCGGAGGAGGATCTGGCCGCTGTAGTCGATCCCCTGCCGGCCAATCGTCAGCGCGTGGCCTCCGAATGCCGCTGCCCGGCTTTGGCCGATTATCGCGGCCTGCTGGGCCGGATCGACGCCGCGGTGATCGCCGCCCCCACGGCTTGCCATTACCAGTTGGCAAAAGATTTTCTGGAATCGAATACGCATCTCTTGGTGGAAAAACCCCTGTGTCTGAATTCCCGCCAGGCCGATGAGTTGGTCGCCCTGGCACAAACGCGGAACCTGGTGCTGCAGGTCGGGCACGTGGAGCGATTCAATCCGGCTTTTTCCGCTTCCATCCCACACCTTGGCAATCCAAAATATATAGAGACGGTTCGCACCAGCGGGTACACTTTCCGCTCGACCGACGTGGGCGCGGTGCTCGACCTGATGATCCACGACCTGGACCTGGTGTTGTCGATCGCCCGCGGCCGGGTGCAAAAGGTCGATGCCGTTGGGTTAAAGGTCGTGGGCAAAGACGAGGACGTAGCCAACGCCCGCATCCAATTCCAAAACGGCTGCGTGGCAAACCTGTCCGTATCGCGGGTCAGTCGCGAATCGGTGCGGCGGATGCAGGTTTGGACGCCGCTGGCGTTTACTGGCATCGACTTTGCCGCGCGAACGGCCACACTGGTCCGGCCCAGCGAAACCCTGCACCAAGGCGCATTTGATGTAGACGCTCTTTCGCCCGAGCAAGTGGAGCATTGCCGGCGGAATTTCGCCGATGAGCATTTGCCTTGCGAGCAACTTCAGTTCGACGCGGTGGATGCCTTGGCTTTGGAAGTACAAGACTTTGTGGAAGCCATCCGCACGCCCCGTAAGCCGCTGGTCGACGGCCAGGCGGGCCGCGACGCCGTGGCCATGGCCGAAACGATACTGGACCGCATCCATGCCCAATGGGCCGCTTCCGGCAGCGACACAACAACCGATTCACCTCGGCACATCATTCCCGTCCCTCACTTGCCCCTCGCGTCCGATTCGCAGCCCGGGCAATTCCGAGAAGCTGGATAGACGGATTCTTCATTGCCTAATCTCAAATAAACTCACCTCTTGCCCCAATTTCCGGCTGTTTTTTATCTTGGGGGGGTTGTCGGATAGCACTCTACTGCCTATAAAAAATATGGTAGCATTTAATTAATCAAGGATTGGCGAGTGTTATTATGAGTCGGTTGGCCACCTGTAGTTGCGCAATTATTATCTTATTGTTACCCGGTTTGTTCTCCAAGGCAGCCGAGCCCCGCGGCGAAAAGAGCCCAAACGACAAGCCTGCCGCTACTTCGCAAGGAGATAAACTTATGAGCATTGAAATTACCAGCACGGCCTTTAAAGAGGGAGAAGCGATCCCCAAAAAATACACGGGCGAGGGGGCCGACGTATCGCCGCCCCTGGCATGGACCGGGGTGCCTGAAGGGGCCAAGGAACTGGTATTGATATGCGATGATCCGGACGCCCCCACCGCCGAGCCTTGGGTGCATTGGGTGATTTATAAAATTCCGGCCGATGCAAAAGGTATGAAGGAAGGCATTCCGCAAAAACCCCGCCTTACCGATCCGCCCGGCGCATTGCAGGGCAAAAATTCCTGGCCCAGCGGTCAAAAAAATATAGGATATCACGGACCATATCCCCCGCCCGGCCACGGCACGCACCATTATTATTTCAAGCTTTATGCCCTGGAAGCCAAGATGGCCGCGGAGCCGGGCATGGATAAAAAGGCGATTCTGCAAGAGATCGAACACCACGTGGTGGCCAAAGGCCAGTTGATGGGCACGTACCAGAGGTGATTTGTGCCCGACCGCAGGACACATCGCGGTCCGCACCCGGAAGATGCCGGGCTTTTCGCCGCCGAAATGCAGGCCCGTCTTTCTCAGGGCGTGGAAGATTTATGTTGGCTGCTCAGCCGGGGATATGCGCCCGATTCGTCCTTGAAATTAGTGGGCGACCGTCACGGCCTTGTCGCCCGGCAACGGGTAGCGGTGGCGAGATGTTCCTGCAGCGAGGCCGACGGGGATCGGAGGGGCAAGCACGAAGTCGCTGCCCAGGCCTTGCATAATCAAGCGTTAAAATTGGACGGATACAACGTGTTGACGACGATCGAGGCCGCCCTCTCCGGCGGGGTAATCCTCTCCGCCCGCGACGGCGCATACCGCGACATGGCCAGCATGCACGGCACATATCGCAAGGTGGCCGAAACGCTGCCT
Source organism: Thermoguttaceae bacterium (assembly GCA_049516935.1). Classification (GTDB taxonomy): domain Bacteria; phylum Planctomycetota; class Planctomycetia; order Pirellulales; family Thermoguttaceae; genus JBEKIK01. The sequence continues at coordinate 11,053 of JBEKSO010000074.1, read as the reverse complement.
GCCCTGGAATTGCTGGGCGCACAGCTTGCAGAGTTGGAAACCGCGGAATGTACGTGGTATCTTGATCGGCCGGTCTCCAACAGCGGCCGATTAAAATCGCTGATGGAAGAGCTGGCTTCGAAAAAAGGATGGCCTTGGCGGGTGGAATTGGCGGCGAATCCGGATGCCCTGCTGTCCGAATCGTGCGAAGTGGTAGCCACGGCCGATAGCGTGATCCTTGACCGCTGCCGCTTTTGGTGCAATCTGGCCCGGGTTATTATTGCCGGACACATCCGGCAGGCTTGGATTGTCGATCTATCCCAGTAATGTAATTCAATACCGGCAATACTTTATTCCCCCTTTGACGGACATCGGGCAATATGGTACTTTATAAAAGTTGGTTTTTGGCGATTTTTCCAGACTCTATAATGAAAGGTTCAAGGTTATGGTTATGCGTTTGGTTAATTCCGGATTGATGGTTTTATTAGCCGTGACGTTGTTAACGCAAAGCGGCTGTTTGAACGAGCCGAAGAGGATCGTTCCGCCTAGTATCGATGCCGATGCCGCCGGACAAGAGGCGATGAAGCTATTCGACAAAAATACGGACGGCAAAATCAGCGGGGCGGAATTTGATCAAGTGCCTTCGTTATTACAAGCCCTGCCAACAATCAAATCGACCAAGGAAAAGGGCATCACAGCCGCTGATATCACTACCCGAATTAAAGCATGGCAGCTAACCAGGATCGGTCGGATTGGCGGAGTATTCGCAATGGTGACGCGCAACGGCAAGCCTTTGGCTGGCGTGGAAGTTAAATTCGTGCCGGAAAAGTTCATGGGCGGCAACGTGCCGGAATGCAAGGGCTTGAACCCGACCGGGCAGGACGGCAGCGTTGAGATATCGGAGACCGTTAATCCCGGCGATCCCAAGGGAGTCCCTCCAGGTTATTATCGCGTGGAAATCACCATGCCCGACGGCAGCATACCGGCCAAATACAATACTCAAAGCATTTATGGCGAGGAAGTCTGCCCCGATGTCCGAAGAGGCGGATATAATTACGACATCAAATAAACCCACATCGATTTCGATGCGAGACATGGCCGAACTGTTTGCCGCTTTGGGCCGGAGCAAGTTCCGCGGCGGTTTCAAATTACAGCCTAAAGAACGAGCCTATCTGGAGGAAAAGACTCTTCCGGCGGTGTTGGATCATGGGCGGAAGTTTCTCGGCGAGCGCTTGGGGCCAGCGCATCCGCGCAACGACGGCCGGCAAACGCCCGTGCGCGGACATCCGGTGTTCGTCGCCCAACATGCCACGGCCACCTGCTGCCGCGGCTGCCTGGAAAAATGGCACCGCATTCCTCGCGGTCAACCTTTATCCGATCGACAGATCGAATATATATTAGAGGTGATCCAACGTTGGTTGACGAGCGACCGTGCCGGATAAAAATCGCCGATAGACAATATGACGCAATATCGGCCTACGGCGCCACTGCTTTTAACACATTGCGCACGGGCTGTCTGGGGTAAAAAACCCTGGTGCGGACAACTGCCGCCGGCCCAACCACCACCGGAGCCGGCGCAACTACCGGTACGCCGTATGCCTAAAGAATTTCTTATAAAGGGCCAAATAATCCATATTTAACACATTAGACTATCATATCAAATTTACCTGGAGAACACTTGCGCGGCAAGTACCCCGAACAGAGAAGATAAGCACAATGGCGGGTCAAGGATCGCGTGTGATTTCACAATGAATCGAAAAAAGCGGGGCTGCAAGAAATTTTGTGTCAATCGGTGGCACGGACTTCCAGTCCGTGAAGAAACACGGCCAAGATGGCCGTGCCACTTCACCCCGACACAAAAATCCGTACGATCCAAAAAAAGCGGGCAGTAAATCATCCGCGCCTGATCGTGCGCTGGCCGCATTTGCCATTTAGAATCTGCCCTCTCCTGCTTTGGGCGTCACCTGGACGTTGACATCCACATCCAGCGGTTTTGCATTGGGATAATCCGTCTCGATACGGATCTTGCCGGCAATCTTGCCCGAGGCGTCCTTGGCGTCGAATGTAACTGGCAGGAGATGAACTGTATTGAAACCTTCGGGCGGTTTGCAGCGGAAACGGAGGTCGCTCGTGCGTACGCCGGTGATGCGAAAAGGCGTCTTGCCTTGAACCACCAGCGGTTTCGTCGCCGTTTGACCCGTCTCGATGACTCCCATAAACAGGGGCGAAGGCCGCACGCTAAGGGCTTGGGAAATTATCCCTTCAACCGCCACTGGAACCCGCGCCGCCCGTGGATTGACATCGTTAGTCACCAACACAAGCTGATTTTGAATATAACCGGCTGGAGCATTTGGTTTAAGCGTCACCGTGAGATTGTATTTCACCTTTCCACCCTCACGGGAGACCTCGGCAAGTTGGCATTCCAAGAAAGGATTAGGACTTTCGACCCGCTCGATCCGCCAGTCGTCGCGCCCGGCATAGCTTACCGATACCTCTTGCTTCATCGCCACGCCTTGGCCGACCGACCCGAATTGCACTATGCCTGGCTGCACAACCACGTCTTTGCGAATATAGGCGTGGACGTGGACTTGAACCTCGGCTTCAAAAGGCAGGTCGAACTTCACGGTAATCGTGGTGTCTTTGCGTCCGTAAAACTGACGGGTATCGGTGTTGACCACCGCCGTTAATTCGGCCTTTTCCCAAGTCTTCAAGGATTTTTTGTCGATTTTGGCCGCAGTGCAACCGCAATTCGACTCCACCGACTTAATATGGGCCTCTTCCTCGTAGATGTTCTCGATGGTGAATTTATATTCGACCTTGGCGCCTGCGGCGACCACGCCAAAATCGTGCGATGTTTCGCTGAACATCGCTTTTGCCCAATCCTGCTCTTCCGCCTTACCATTCGACGCCGCACCCAGCAAAATAGATAGAGAAATCGCCAAAATTGGAATACGCATCAGGTTCTATCCTTAATTGTTGTTATATAAGAAGATACGCATTTACAGGTCTTTCATTAAACTGCCCATATTACCAATAAAAAGGATACGCGAGCTACCCGCTGCCTGTCAAGTTGGCATCGGATATATATAATTGTGGGTGTCTTGATATAACCTGCTTAATAAATATGTCCATGTCACGTGAAAAAAGCCGTCTGGCCTTTGCCCGGGCAAAACAACTCATGCCAGGCGGGGTAAACAGCCCTGCCCGGGCCTTCGGCGGAGTGGGCGGGGAACCGATCTTTTTCGATCGCGGCGAAGGGGCATATCTTTTCGACATCGACGGCAATCGTTATCTAGATTACGTGCTTTCCTGGGGCCCCATGATCCTCGGACACGCCCATCCGCTGGTAGCCATGGCCATGGAAACGGCCCTGCGCAAGGGCACTAGTTTTGGGGCTCCAACCGAGGCCGAAAGCGAGTTGGCCGAACGCATCATCGCGGCTGTGCCGTCCGTGGAAAAAATCAGGCTGGTCAACTCGGGCACCGAGGCCACGATGAGCGCGATACGCCTGGCTCGCGGATATACCGGGAGGGCGATGATCGTGAAATTCGCCGGAAATTATCACGGCCACGTCGATAGCCTGCTGGTGGCGGCGGGCAGTTCGGCAGCCACACTGGGCGTGCCCAATTCGCCGGGCGTGACCGAGGGAACCACGCGCGATACCCTGATTCTTCAATACAATGACGTCTCCGGCTTGGAATCCGCTTTTTCTCAATATGGATCGAATATAGCCGGCGTGATTGTCGAACCCGTGGTAGGCAACATGGGCTGTGTAAATGCCAAACCCGAGTTCCTCCGGGCCATGCGGGATTTGACACTCAGGCATGGCTCGCTGTTGATCTTCGACGAAGTGATGACCGGCTTCCGCGTGGCGTTCGGCGGGGCGCAATCGCTCTTGGGCGTGAAACCGGATCTGACCACGCTGGGGAAAATCATCGGCGGCGGCCTGCCCGTGGGCGCTTACGGAGGCCGAGCCGATATCATGGACCACATCCTGCCCGCCGGAAAAGTTTTCCAGGCCGGCACCTTAAGCGGAAATCCCCTGGCTGCCGCCGCCGGGATCGCCACGCTTAAAATACTCCGCGACACCAATCCTTATGCACAACTGCAACGTCTCGCGGAACGTTTGGCCAGGGGATTGATGGATGCGGCGGCCGGTGCGGGCATTCCGGTTTCCATCGGCATGTGCGGGGCGATGCTGACCTTGTTTTTCAGCCCGGAGCAGGTGGTCGACTGGACCACGGCCTCGCGCTGCGATACCCAGCGATACGCCCGATATTTTTGGGGCCTTATCGAGCGCGGCATCTACATGCCCCCGAGCCAATTCGAGGCCTTTTTCCTATCCACCGCCCATACCGAGGCCGACATCGACGCCACCATCGCCGCCGCGAGAGAAGTATTTAAGGAATAGAGTTCAAGATTCAGTGGATGGGGAAACGGAATGTAGTCGATTGTTTAGCCGCGACCCGAAGAAGAGCGAGCCGCTGACATCAAGTTAATCATTGCGCTGAATATGTAAAGCCGCGACCAGTGGTCGCGCACTTTATTGTAAATTGAAAAATCCAAATTGCAAATTGAGCAAAGGCAGTCATTCGCTTGTTTTTTCATTTTATCCCCGTTTTTGGAATTTTTCTTCAACGTAGAGAGTTGGGGAAATAAGCGAGTCTCAGCAGACGGCCAAAAAAGTTGGCTTTAGATATGGGGTTACGGCGGGTATAATGAGATGAAATTTCAGGCATCTAAAAAGCGGGTGATTATTTGATAATTAAGGAATTTTTGTGAGTGCATTTATGGCAAAGGATTGCGTAGAAAAGGCGAGATTTGATCTTTGTGCCAAACGCGAATTGAGAGTTGCGCCGATTTTGAATGAGGATCGATTGACGCAATTGGTTTTCTGGCATGATGTTATAATATCGGAAGTGCAAAGCGGCCTTGATGTAAGCGAAATCTACACGAGGTAAATTGTCATCACGCATCGGTGCAATTGCTATGATGGAAAGTTCCAGCAGATATTAGTGTGTATCGCATTAACACCATTTTGTTGAAATCACCGAAATGGTTGCCACGCAGACCGAGGAGAAACTTCGACGCGAGAACATTAAAGACAATCCCTCACTCATACAAATACCGCTTATTATTGGAAAGATATTTTTGTCATGAATCAACAAATACCATCACCAAGCACAACAAAAAAATACAAGGTATTGATTGTCGAAGATCATCCCATCACACGTCGCGGCCTCGTCGAACTCATTGCCATGGAACCAGATATGGAGGTATGCGGGGAAGCAGCAGGCATGGCTGAAGCAATAAAACAGATTGAAGCTGTTTGCCCGGATGTGGCCATTATCGATATCTCGCTTAAAGACGGAAACGGCCTGGAGCTTATCGAGCATATCAAAGCGAATCATATCGATTTAAATATTTTGGTCTTTTCCGTGCATGATGAATTGTTATTTGCTGAGAGATCGATACGCGCAGGGGCGCTTGGTTACATTAATAAACAGGAATCTACGGAAAATTTGCTCAATGCCATCCGCCAAGTTATGCATCATGAAATATACTTGTCAGCGCGAATGGCAAACCGGTTGATGTATAGCCTGGCAAGCAGACCATCCGATATAGATCCGATTAAGACTTTATCAAATCGAGAAATGGAAGTTTTCGAACTACTAGGGCAAGGACTTTCAACGCAGCAAATCGCCAACAAATTAAAACTAAGCATTAAAACCATCAAATCCCACCAGGAAAAAATCATAGGCAAGATGGATATGAAAAATTGCCGAGAACTGTACCGTTGCGCCATGCAACGGAATTTGGAAATTTCTTGATTGGAGGGAAAAGATATATCCTTTTTTATTTTTGAAAATCAAGAAAATCAGCCGAATTTACATTTCTACATCTCAAAACCTGAATCCTGACACCTGGAGCCTGACCACTGAACCCTGAACCCTAATCTATGTGAAACACTTCACGCAGGTTTTTTGTTATGGGGCTGTTGTCGGGGTTGGAGGGCATGATTTCACGCATGTGGGCCCACCATTTGCGGCAGATTTCGGTGCGGGCGATGGCGTTCCAACGGGATTGATCCTCGATTTCGACGTAGCCGAACAATTGATTAGTCTCGGGGTCTAGAAAGATCGAGTAATTGTGCACGCCGTGCGATTTTAGAGTAGCTTCCAGCTCCGGCCAGATGGGTTTGTGCCGTTTGCGATATTCCTCGTGCCGGTCGGGGTTTACCTGCATTACAAAGGCCTTGCGTATCATTTACGTTACGTCCTATTCTTATAAAGTGCAATGGGAGCGTTAGAATCTCAATTCTTTTTGGCCGCCGATCACACCCCCGATTGTGCAAAATATATCATAGTTTGTAAAGTGATGTATATTTGTAGTGTTTAAGCCTAATTTCGTGATTTCGCTGTTTCGCGTTTTCGCGATGAAATAGGTGAAATAACCGTAGCATGTCGATTACTCCCTAAAATGCGAGCGTCGTCCGTATGTTTTATTTATTAAGAGGGGGCGATATTTTTTCCTGGACGCTGCTGTATTACCTCAGCGAATGGGTAATTCGGGTGGTAATGCTGTTTGTAGTGCCGCGCCGGCGGGCGCCGCAATCGGCCATGGCCTGGCTGATCGTTATCTTTTTTGCCCCTTGGCCCGGGTTGATTATTTATTGGATGATCGGCACTCACCGGCTGCCACGACGCCGGATCAGGGAACACAACGAGATATTGCAGCGATTGGAAGCCGTACACCGGCGCTTGGATGCCCTGCCTAATATTGCCCAACCGCAGCTTGGCGAGCATGCAATGTCAGCGGTCAAACTGGCCGAGCGTTTGGGTTACATGCCCATTCTGGACGGCAATACTGTCGAGTTGATCGCCCAGACCGAGGAGTTTATCGGCCGGCTGGTGGCTGACATCGATGCCGCGCGTCATCACGTCCACCTGTTGTTTTATATCTTTGCCAACGATTCCACGGGCCGGCGCGTGGCCGATGCGCTTTATCGGGCGGTCGCCCGGGGCGTGAAATGCAGGGTGCTGGCCGACGGCGTCGGTTCGCGCCCGTTTTTCAAGCGCCTGGGCAAGGAGATGATCGCCCGGGGCGTGGACCTGCACGAGGCCCTGCCCGTGGGCCTGTTCCGGCGGCGCATGGCACGGCTCGACCTCAGGAATCACCGCAAGGTGGCGGTAATCGACGGCCGAATTGGATACACGGGCTCGCAGAACATCGTTGACGCCGGGTACGGGCATAAGGACCTGGCCTGGCACGACCTGATGGTCCGGCTGACCGGCCCGATCATCATGGAACTACAGGCGGTATTCATCTCGGACTGGTATTTCGAAACCAACGAACCCCTCGACGGCGAGGAGTTCTTTCCCGATCCGCAGGAAAGCGGGGAGATCCCCGTGCAGACCCTGCCCAGCGGGCCGAGTTATCCCACCGAAAACTATCAGCGGATGGTGGTGGCGGCTATTCATGCGGCCGAGCGGCACGTGACCATCACCACGCCTTAAACGGCCGTTTTGCGGGGCGTGAACCTGGAAGTGATCGTGCCCCGGCGCGTGGATCAGAAACTCGTGGGCGCGGCCGGCCGATCCTATTACGACGATCTTTTGGACATGGGAGCGACCCTTTATCTTTACGACGAGGGCCTGTTGCACGCCAAAACCATGTGCATCGACGATTCAATATCGTTCATCGGTTCCAGCAATTTCGACATCCGCTCGTTCGCCTTGAATTTTGAGATCAACCTGTTGTTTTACGGTCCCCGGGTCGCCGAACAACTGCGGGCCCAGCATCAAAAATATATCGAACACTCGTTCCAACTGACAGCGGAACAGTGGAACCAACGCCCGGCGATAAAAAAACTCTTCCAAAACGTGGCCAAATTGGTCAGCCCGCTGCTGTAAAAGAATCAACGATTGACATTAACCGATCCACAGTTAAACTTGTAATGGAGGGAGTGGACGGTGAAAAGCGTATACGTCGAAACCACGATAGTCAGCTACTATGCTGCTCGGCCCAGCCGGGATGTAATCGTTGCCGCGCGCCAAGAGGCCACACGGGAATTGTGGCCAAGATTTTTTTCCGGATATGAATGCTACATTTCGGTTCTTGTAAGTGAAGAAATAGGAAAGGGCGACGAAGATCAAGCTGCATTGCGATTACAAGACATCCTAGCATTTCAGATGTTGGAAATCGACAAGGCGGCGAGAAATTTGGCTTTGAAAATAATCAAAGGTCGCGGCATACCGGAGGAGTATCCGGAAGACGCCTTCCACATAGCATTGGCGGCCGTTAATGGCATAGATGTTTTGGTCACTTGGAATTTCGCGCATTTGAATAATCCTTTTACACGAATGATGGTGCGGCAAATTGTGGAAAATGCGGGCTACCAATGCCCGGAAATCTGTTCGCCCGACGAGTTACTGGAGGATATCCGATGAAAGACCCCATTGTCGAGGAAGTGCGTCGCTACCGCATGGAGCACACCCGTAAGTTTGGCGGCGACATGAATCGCATTTATGAAGATTTGTTGCGCATTCAGCAAGAATCCGGTTGTAAAGTTGTACGCCTTCCGCCGAAGGTCCTTATGCCAAAAGAGGAAACCAAAAAATAGGTGAAAATTTAAAGCATGGTGAAACGCAAGATTCGCAACGTTAAGAAAGAGCTCACCCAAGAAGAACGGACCCGGCATGCTGCGATTCGCCATCAGATCGAACAAGAGAAGGCGGAACTGATTGCTCGCGGCCGACGCGTCAAGTTGCGACACAAGAGGTTGCGCGAAGCCGTGGGGATTCTAAAAGCGACTCGCGAAACCCTCGGTCTCAGCCTGACGGACATAAAAGCCCGCACAGGCATCGAAAAGGGGAACTTGTCGCGTTTGGAAAACGCGCCCAATCCCAATCCAACCATCGATACCCTGATCCGCTATGCAGACGCGGTCGGCAAGGAGTTGGTCATCGAGTTGATCGACAAAAACGCTATCTCGTAAAAGATTTCCATGGGCAATGCCCAAGGCTGGCTCATCTCCCAAGTTTTTGAGCTGGGCAAGTTCCGGGAAGGTCTGGGGGGAAGGTCTTGTGACACAATACCTATTTCAAAATTCAATATTGTGTTACCGGAATTACGGAATTATGCCGGAAAAGGAAGCCCCATATGCACAATACGGCAAGTCATATCTACAACATTGGTCAACCTGTTCCGGCATGATGGGGGTGCTTAACAGGAGTAGAAATCAGACTTTTATTGGTTTTTTTGTGTAATTTCAGTAATTTGTGTAAATCGTTATTAGAATCGCATTCTCCAGTAGTCCTGCATCGATATTCGTGCTAGAGTGGCGGAATTGCCAACTGGTATCTTGGCACAAGACACGAATCTGATAAAAAGGAATAGAACAATGAGTGAATTGATAAAAAATCCAGACTCTATTTTAATAGCGTTATACAAATCTAAGTACGGAAAAGGATGTTTGATTAAAGACAATAAAACAGGCATGATTCTTGCGATCGAGATCGGCGAAGGCGAAAATCGCATCCTTTTGATCGTGCAGCCAGATACAGATCTGGATCAATGGGCCATCACTAAGTTTTTGAAAGAGGGCCTAGTGGATCTTCATGACAACACAATTTCTCTGACTGATGTAGGAAGAGACTATTCTCGAAATCTCATTGAAACTCAATCCGGTTAGCTTTCATTTCTTCGGCGTTCCGTACAGCTAGTGGTCATGATTTTCGGCCAGGTCCGGCGGCAATCCAACGGCTTTGCCAGCATGGCACTGGAAGAACGCGAGGAGGATTTGGTGACCCGATGAGTCTTTGTATCGTCCTCAATTAATTCACTTTGACAACCGTTACCTTGGATGGTAACATTTAGCAATGGGTAAGATACGCCGTGGGAACTATGTTTTCCTGTCTTGGACCGGGGATCATGGGCCGAGGCATGTTCACGTGTATGAGGATGATAAACTCATTGTGGAATGGGATCTTGAGAATGGCGTGGCCATGAAAGGCAAAGCAACCGGCAAGATTTTGAAGTTGATCGCAGAACTCCAGAAAGAGGGTCGTTTATGAAAATCAGAACAGTTCATCCTGACAACCGAAAGAAGGCATTCGAGGTCGTGACCTATGCCAAGAGGTATTCGTTACCTTATGCGAAACTCGAGGTGCGCCCGTCGCGGCAAAATCCGATTATAAAGGTGTACGTTGACGAAGAATTGGGCAAAGAGGCCTTCACTTACGAGTTGGCCTCGGGTGATGAGGGAACGGTACACATCGACCAGGTGCTGGATTACAACCGCGACCCTCGATATATGAGGGACCTGTTGCTCTATAAACTTACTTTAGCGGCACAGCAGCGGGTGAAAAAAACATCGCTGAGCAAGAGAGAGTTAATACGCCGGATGGGAACTTCTCCAGCCCAGTTCTATCGCTTGCTCGACCAGACGAACTACTCCAAGTCGATCGACCAATTGATGGTTTTGCTGGGAATTCTCGATTGCGATGTCGATTTTGTCGTAAAGCGGAAACAGGCTTGCCCGGGCATTCCAGTTGGAGTATAGGAAAGCACGTTAATGTGGGCAGCGTGCAGCGCGAAACCGCAAGCGGTTTTCATCATCTCTCTTCACTCAACTCTCATCCCTCATCCTTCATTCTTCCCTATCCCCTGGCCTGCAATTTTTCTTCGGCTGCGCTCTGGCGGCTGTATTGGGGGAGTAGGGTCCAGAGGTCGTCGCGCCGTCCGGCGGCGTATTGGCGATGGGCTAATTGGGCGACCATGGCGGCGCGGGGTGTCCAATATTTCTCGTCGAGCGCAGTTACATGAGCGGGCAGGCGAGAGGCGAGTTTGACGAGGGCCGGCCCGGCAACGGCCATCCCGGCGGGAAGGTCTTGCAGCCAGCGGTCGATGGAAATGAGCTTTTGATCGCCAGCGGGTAGAAAAAAACCCTCCGGTCCGCGGGAAAACGGGCGAACAACCACGTCGCCACGTTGGGCATCGATGGCTGCCGTTTGGGCGGAAACATCTGCCGGTGCGGAATGTGTGATTGTCTCCAAGGTATGTACGCCCAAGA
>JBEKSO010000073.1:0-12334 GCA_049516935.1 Thermoguttaceae bacterium | reverse complement strand
GGTCCACCGCGAATCGTTGCTGGCCGCAGCAAAAAAAGAAGAAAAAGACTTTCGCATGGTGTTGGATCAAAAGCAACTGCAACTGAAGACGTCCGAATCCAAGGTCAAGGAACTCAGGATCAAGCTGAACACCGCGCAGAGCAACCGCGAGTATCAAACGCTGTCGGAACAAATCCAGGCCGCCGAGATGGCCAACAGCGTGCTGGCCGATGAGATCCTTGAAGCCTTGGACAAGGTCGACGAGCACAAGAAAAAAGTCGCCCGATGCGAATCGGACCTGGCCGCCGCCCGGAAAAAGCAGGAAACAATCCGCGCGGAAGTGTCCCAACAGGAACCGCTGCTGCGCGGCGATATCGGCCGTTTGGTTGCGGAATTAAAACATTCCGAAGCCGCCCTGCCCGCCGAGGTCCGCGAGCCGTACCAGCGCGTGGTGCATCATCTGGGCGAAGACGCCCTGGCCGCGGTGGAAAACCAATGCTGCGGCGGATGCAACCAGCAAATTCCGCTGAACCTCTGCAACAAGATTATGACCAACCAGGCCGTCTTCTGCAAAAGCTGCGGCCGGATGCTGTACATGACCGATGCCAGCATGACGCGGCAGAGAGAAGAATAAATTTATGTAAAATATAGTATATAGTTTTATGGTTTATAGAATGCTTAATTACATCATTAACCGTTTTCTAAGGGCATTTTCAATGAACATACAAAGTATTTAAGTTTAACCTCTTTCCAAATTAAACCGGTTAGGATAAAATGTTTAAATCTTTTTCCCGGGTTTCGCGTTTATTGTTTCATGCGATTTTTAAAAAACATGGATAACATAATCTAGGGAGCGGTGACGTGATCAACAAAATTTATATTGATAATTACAAGTGCTTCACGAACTTTGAAGGCCATTTTGGCGCGATGCAACTTCTACTGGGTGACAACGGTACTGGCAAATCAAGTACATTTGAAGTATTAGAAAAAATACATGATTTTCTTATTCATGGCAGCCCGAGTAGCACAGTATTTCTCGACTCAACATTGACCGCTTGGGATTTGCGTAATATCCAATCATTCGAACTGGGCATGTCCGGTAACGGTGGCGAGTATCTCTATAAGTTGGTCATTGAACACGACCGCCCTGGACATAGGAATCGCATTAAATCCGAAGATTTGCTATTTAACGGTTTGCCTCTATATAAGTTCGATGGAAGTGATGCCCATCTATTCCATGATGATCATAGTCCGGGTCCATTCTTTGCATATGATTGGACGCGGTCTTTAATAACAACTATTCCTAAACGTCACGATAACCAAAAGTTGAGTTGGTTTCGAGACCACATGGAACAGATATTCGTATTCTATCCCGATCCGATGCGAATGACCGGACAATCCGATTCAGAAACAGATCACCCAGACCGCTGCTTGCATCAATTGTCATCATGGCTTCGTCATTTATGGCAACAACAAGCGGATTTTGGAGCCTCCTTGCTTTCAAAGTTGCGTGACATAATCGATGGACTAGTTAATATCAGCCTGGAGCGAACAAGCGAGAGTTCACGCGATCTTCAATTTGAATTCCAGTTCGGCGAACCATCAACTAAAGCTCCAGTGCACACGTTCCGGTTAAAGTTCGATCAGTTATCTGATGGTCAGCGAAACCTCGTTGCCCTTTACACTATTTTGCTGTCCCCTGCGATTCATAAAAACGCATTGGTATGCCTGGACGAACCGGACAACTTTATTTCATTGCGCGAAATTCAACCCTGGCTCATAGCCTTGCGCGATAAAGTTCAGGAGCATTCCGGCCAATGCTTGATAATATCGCACCATCCTGAACTTATCAATTATCTGGCGACCGATTGCGGATTGGCATACTTCCGCGATGAATCCGGGCCGACACGGATTAAGCCATTCGACGGGACAAGCGAAGGTCTCATTACCCCGGCGGAACTGGTAGCGAGGGGATGGAAATAAGCCATGGCCAGAAAAAAAGGCATCCGCATCGTGCTTCTTGTTGAAGACCGAATGTTAGAACGTTTCGCTCGCGCCATACTTGTTAAACTTGGATTCAACAGCCGTGATTTTCGTCTGATCCCTTATCCCGTGGGTACAAATACCAAACAATGGGTTACCCAACAATATCCTATCGAAATTAAAACTTATCGCCAGAAAGTCAACTATCAACCTAATATTGCACTTTTGGTTGGAACCGAAGCCGACGAACAAACGGTAATACAGCGGAACAACTACCTTTCTGCTTCTCTACAAGTAGCTGACATTGCCCCTCGTCAAGTTCAGGAAAGCATAGTTCTTTGGGTACCCAAATGGCACGTTGAGACATGGATACTCTTTCTGTCAGGACAAAATGTTAACGAAGACCAATCATATAAACACGATGTAAATAATCCCGACTTTGGTTTAGTCGCAAATAAATTTGCCGATAAATATCGAGAGTTCCAAAGTGATTCAAATATTAACGTTTTGCCTTCCTTAAAAAATGCTTTTCAAGAAACAATGCGTTTAAATAATTGAGGGAGAGAAAAGGAATAGGAGTTATTGTTATTGTGGCAAGTGGTAAGATGTCCAAATAATAGGCTTTAACATGAAAAAAACACCATGACCAAACATATTTGATCATGGTGTTAATTACCGAATTATTATAATTCGCACTTTTTGGGATCAGTCTTATTACGCGGCGGGCAGTTCTTTGGGGATTTTTCTAACTGCCAGCGAGAGCATGATCCAGCTCCAGCCGTTAAACAGCAATTCAATGCCCACCAGGAGTCCTATCACCCACAGGGCGCTTTCGGGAAAATGGCGATAAATCACAACTCCTAAGAGCAATGTGATAACGCCATTCAGCAAAACCCAGCCCCATTGGGGAAATCGAATCGCCAGCGAGCTTACAATCCTAAACGAACCGAGCATAATAAACGTGGCGGCGATGAATAACGTCATTACCATTGCCGCGGCGCCCGGCCGTTCGGTTATTATGAAACCCAGCACCAAATAAAGGATGCCTGCCAGCAGGTGCAACAGCATTCCGCTCCATTTGCCGATCCAAAACGAACTGACGATGGTCACAATTCCCGCCACCATGAGCAGGACGCCCAAAACAATGACCGTGACCAGCGAATAGGCGACAGTAAATGGTGGAACAACTATCGCCGCCGTGCCGCAGAGCACAAGCAGGACTCCCAGCATGAGAAAACAGCACCAACATGATTTTACATGCTGGAATTCCTGGACAAGCTGGTTTTCAACCCCGCAACATTCCGATTTCTGATTCATGACATTTTCCTCCAAATGTTCTGTAAATACCTACAACGCCACTAACAAATTATAGGTCGGTCATAAAGGAAGTTATGATTTCGGTTCATAACTCCTTATGGCATCGTATATTACGGAACTTGCCTATATTTCTAAATTTGCCCAAATTAAACCTGTCCATATTCGGGTGGGTATTAAGTTTTTTTGAGGAGATCGCGGATTTCGGTCAGCAATTCCTGGTCCTTGGTTAACGGCGGAGGCTGGACGGCCTCTTGCTGCTTGGTTCTTACGATCCAGCCCAGAAACTTGACAATGAAGATGTAAAGCGCAATCGCGATGATCACAAAGTTGACGATTTCGCCGATAAATTTGCCGTAGGGAATCTTTGAGCCCCATATATTCAAGTACCAACTTTCGAAGCCGCTCTTGCCGGGCAAAAAAATGCTGATCACAGGCATGATGATGTCGAAGACCAGTGAATTGACGATTTTGGCGAACGCGGCCCCTATGATCACGCCAATTGCCAGGTCGATCACACTGCCCTTTAAAGCAAATTTTTTGAACTCTTCGAGAAACGATGCGACGTGTTTTGCTGGCTGCATGGAAACCCTCCAATTAATGGCCAGGAGATCTTGTTGCGGGAATGTAGCAGGCACACTCCGTGTGCCGTCTGGAGCTTTTTATAATCACACTTTTAAGAGGAAGGCAAATAATACCGACGGCACACGGAGTGTGCCTGCTACATTGGACGAAATATTCGTGAACGATTAAGATTTATTTGCTGAAGGTCAATCCTGGATCATTAGGGTTGTCGCCGGCGAGTTTAAAGTTAAAACGATTGCCGGCCAATTGCGTAACCTGGCCGACCATGACCGGGTTGTTGCCCTGTTTCAAGATCAGGAGGTTGTCGGCCACTGTATAGTCGCCGCTGAACTCCTGGGGCTTGTCTTTTTGGGCGAACTTCCAGGTGAATTTCCCGTCGGGCATAAGGTTCAGCGCGATCGTGGCCCCGTCCGCGCGCGTGGTCTTCCAATTTCCCGCCAGGCCGGCGGCGTCCACGGGTTTTGGCGGAGTGGCCGGTTCGGCTGGTTTCGCCTCTTCCGCGCCGGTTGGTGCAGATAGCGATGCAAGCAGTTGTGCCGACAATTGGTCCTTGGGATTCAAGCTAACAACCTCCTTCAATTGCTTCGCGGCGTTGTCGGTATAGCCGCAAGTCAGATAATTATATGCAAGAAGGAAATGCGCTTCGGCAGATTTCGGATTCTGCCTTTCATATTCCTCCAGGGCGCGGAGTTGCTCGGTATAAACCTCCACATTCGGGTAAAGGCTGCTGAGCGTGGTCCAGTCCCAGCCCGGACCAACCGACAGCACGGCGTAGAGTGCCCCGGCCGATTCTTGATAGCGCTTCAAAGCGAAGAGCGCAAGTCCCCGGAATTCATGTAAAACAGTGTCGTTGGGAAGCTGGGCAATAGCGCTGTTGACTTGCGAAAGGGCGGAACTGTAATCGCCTTGCATAAACGACTCCCGGGCGGTGTCGAATATCTGCATGGCCTGGTCCGTGGCCGTCGTCTGCGCCGCTTGGTCGTTAACCGTGTACTGCGGCTGCGCGGCCGCAACGATAGGCTGCGAATAGTCGATGCTTGCGCCGTCGATCAGGATCGGAGCCGTGCAATAGGGATTGTAATAAGGCCAGTATCCCCAGGACCACGGTGCGACTGCCGCGCCCCAACCCCAACCGGCCGCGAAGCCCGCCCCCCACCAACCCGCCGGCCAGCCATGCCAATGGTTGTCCCAGTTGCCGTGCCAGTTGCCGTGGTACCAATTGCCGTAGTTCCGCCCGTTGAAGTTGGCCGCGCGATTGACGTTAAACTGGTTTCCGGCGATTGTCCGATTCCCGATATTGGTTCGATCGCCGATATTTGTCCGATTTCCGATATTGGCTCGATCGCCGATATTCGCTCGATTTTCAAAATTGGCCCTGTCGGCGATACCGGTCCGATTTTCGCCGAAACCCTGGCGATTTTCGATATTTCCGCGCTGGCCTACCTCCAGACCTTGTCTAGGGCCGGACTGCCGGCCGAATTCCGCGCGGTTGCCCGACGCGAAATTCGTTCGGTTGAAATCCATATTTTGAGGAAGCGAACGATATCCGGGATTTACATTTGAGCGGGAGAAATTGCCGCCGGCGGGCGCGTTAAACGACGGCGTATGGGCAAATGAAGACCGGTCCATGCCTCCTGCCCCGCGATCAAATCCGCCGCCGCCAAATCCGCCTCCGCCGCCGAATCCACCGGCTCGTCCGCCGCCGCCACCACCAAAACCACCGCCGCCGCCCCGCCCTGCCAGCGTCTCATCCCACGGCATCGCCACCGACAGTATTACAACAACAATGCCGATTAGAACCTTGTACATGGTTATGTCCCCTTTGAAAAGTTATATATTTTTGGAAAAATTGCCTTGTATGTCTGTATCATGTTACAGGGGTTTTGGCGGCTTGCGCACGATGGGCACCTCCTCGACGTCCGGCGCCTTTTCACCGCCGATCACCCGATCGCGCGATTGCCAGGTCATGCGGTCTTTTGAGAGCATGGTTGTGATATTTGTCGAAGACGCGGACTTTCCATCGCGGGTCACACCGTTCATTTTCACGATCCAGCGGTTGCCCTCCCGCGTCCAGACGCCTTCGGCGAATCCGCCCTGGGAGTCGAATACCCAGCAACGAATCTGCTTGGTCAAGGGATCCCAGCCAAAACGCTGCGAACCGGTCATGGCCGGATTGCCGCCGATCTGAACCGTGAAGTCGCCGAGGATAAATTGATGATTGTCGGTCCAACGGTAGGAAGTAACGACCATGGCGTCCGGGCTTTCATCGACCCAGTCGCCTATGAGCCATGCAAGTTGCTGGAGCTGATCTTCACCGGATTTTTCTTCGTCCGCAAGATCCCGGGCGCTGGCCATTATCCACTTTCCGTCCTGTTTTACGTGGACCACCATGTAGCGATCCCGCTCCGGCGGCTCGCCGGCCTCATGCGTAACCGTCGAAGTGCCGTCCTCGATGGCCGTCGCCGGGGTAACGAAGCGGATCGACTTGATGGAGATCTTTATTTTACCTTTTGGGTGTTCCTTGAAAATTCCGTCAAACACCTGTTCGATGTTTTCGCGTCCTTGGAAGGCGTTGCCGTTTTCATCCACGATCTCGGCGCCAGGCGCGAACAGAGAAGCCAGCGTTTTGGCGTCCTTTGCGTTATAAGACTTGGTAAAGGCATCGGCAAGCTGCCGAATCGCCTGCTCATCCTGCTGGTGGGCGGGCTGCACGGCCGAGGCGGATTGCGCGGCCGGCGCGGCGCGCTCCGCCTGCTGAGCCGCCAAGTCGGATGCCGTCGCCATGCCGGCAACGGCCAGGGCGATGATTAAAATGGCATGTCGCATAATTGGGCTCCTTTCATTTAAAGTCTTATGAACTATAGGTTACAAAACAGGCGTTTTTAGTCCTGGGGTATACACCCTAAGGGGCGCTGGCTGTATTGCCGGGCCGTTCTCGAACGAGCACTGACAATATGCCAGTGCCACGTGTGTCTGTTTATCGGGCATTGGCAAGATGCCAGTGCCACACGCCTTGAATCAAGATGGAATAAACAAGAGTTTTTCGGATTTCCTACGATAATGAACAATTTTATGGGTCCACCTCCATAAGGCAAACGGCATCTTCTTAATAGTTTGATGAAACGGCGTGATTGACCGTACAAAGGCAAGTGCAATAATTAATTATTATGCGCCGATATCCCACCCATACTCTATCCTCAAAGGGAAAATCTCGATCTAGATTTCCCGCTGAAACTACCGAAGGAGTGACAAATGCTTATGAAATCGACACACACGCGGCGAGATTTCATTTTGGCGGGAACCGCTGCGGGGGGCGGACTCCTGCTGGCCGGTTTTCCCGCAACGGCCCTGGCTGCGCAAACGCCCGCCGGCCAATCACAGAAAGAAAAAGCGAAACCAGCCGAAGATATTTCGCCGGCCGAAGATCTTATGCGCGAACACGGACTGTTCGAGCGCATCCTGCTGATCTACGACGATTTCTTGCAACGCTTGAAAAACAAGTCCGAATTGGATCCCGGCACGCTGGCCGGCACGGTAAAAATTGTCCGCTCTTTCATCGAAGATTATCATTCCAAGCTGGAAGACGAGCAGGTGTTTCCGCGTTTCGAGAAAGCGGGCAAACTCGTCGAGCTTGTCAAACTCCTGCACCAGCAGCACCAGGCCGGCCGGAAGCTGACGGATCAAATCCTGAAATTGGCCGTCCCCCAAAAATCTCTTGACGAAGAGAATAGTCAAAAGCTTATTACAGCCCTAGGGCAGTTCATCCGCATGTACCGCCCACACCTGGCCCGGGAAGATACCGTTTTATTTCCGGCTTTGCACGCCATAACCACGCCCGAGGAATATGACGTTATGGGCGATGAATTCGAAGATCTGGAGCACAAATTATTCGGCGAGCGCGGATTCGAGAACGTCGTCGAGCAGGTCGCCGGCCTGGAAAAGACTCTAGGAATTTACGAACTGTCCAAATTCACGGCCAATGTGTAAAGGTATTTAGCCCCCGGTGAATACACCGGGGGTTTTGTCGGTGCCCGTATGCCTTTTTAGGTTTTGGATGGCTGGGAATCCTGCTCGTTTTCATGAATGGCTTCGGACACTTCGCGGCGGTTGCCGATGTAGTAGCCGATGCCCAAGGCGGCGACCAGGATGGTAATCAGCCGGTAGCATAATGCCACCACCAGGCCTTGCCCTTCTGGAATAAATGCGCCGGTTTGTAGTGGTATATTCGCGTAAAGAAAATCGAGCACGACCTCGGTTGGCCCGAACGGAAGCGGCAGCACGCCCACGGCCGAGCTCAAGGGCCAGATCACGAAATGCGTGCCCGGCGACAGCACGTCGCCGGGCAATCCACTGGCAATGAGATAAATACTGACGGCGAATAAACATTGCACGCCTACGCACATCAGCGAGGATATAATCAACGCCGCCGGTTTGTAACGATACAATCCCACCGCGTCGATCAGGCTTGTGATGAGACGTCCCACGCGCGGCAAGCGGCCCAAAGCCCGGCTAAGGGGGCCGTCTAATACGCCGGGCACGTACATCAAGGCAATTCCAGCTGCGCCGACAATGGTGATGATAAAGGTGGCATTGCAAATCATGTGGATTTCGGGCACCTCGATCCGCCAGAATCCTGTAATTAATATGGCCGCGGATGCCACTATAAATAAAATGTAAAGCCCTATCACCCGGTCGAAAAGCACCGAGGCCACGGCCTTTGCCCGGTATTGGCGATGCTCATGTGCGAGCATCACGGCCTTGACCAGGTCGCCGCCCACGATTCCCAACGGGGCCAGGTTGAAAAGGAATCCCCAAAAACAGATGCGAATGGCATCGCGAAATCGGCAAGGAATGTCCAGCGCTCGGACCAGGTACCACCAGCGGACGAACGTCAACACGACAGCCGCCGCCGAAAAGGCCCAAGCCCAGAATAGCATCCACCAGTCTTTGGGTTCATCGACGAGATTGGTAAAGATATCGACGTTATTGGGTCCTTGAGTGCGAGTAGCCTTCCATACCAGGTAGGCGATGATTCCAAACGATATGCTCAGCTTGAGCAAGGTAATAAGAATTTTTTTCATGTAGTAAGTCCGGTGCTTTATTCCTGCGGCCCGAGTTCTTTAAGCGGCAGGTTGGGCAAATTTAGGGGGACCCTGGTCTTGGTTTTAGGGCCCACGCCGGGACTTGTTAAATCGTCGGCTGGAATTTCACCGCTTGCCTGGGCCGGCACGATGGGTTTGTCTTCCACCAGCAGGCGGACCAAGGCATATAATGTCTCGTAACGCAAACGCATTGCAGCGTCCGGAACCACCATCCACTGTTCTTCGCCGCCCATAATCTTATCGATAAACAGAGAACTGAACCCAACGGCCATGACCGTGCCTTTGCCATATTTGGCGACAGCCGCCACCGGACGCTGGTCGAATTTGCCGACGGCTCGGCCGCCGACAATCTCATTCGCCAAGGATATTTCAATTCCCGGCCAGTTATCGACCATGGTCAGCGTTCCTTTCCACGGCTGCTTGCGCTCGATCGAAAGCCCAAACGCCCAAAGCAGGCTGTTGGCGGTGGAATTGGCGTTTTCCGGCGAGTCGAACACCAGCAGCCTGCCGCCGTCGGCAACGTAGCTTTCCAACCCTTCGCGGAATGCCGCATCTACGGGCCGATTCGGGCAAATCACCACCAAGGCATCGCCGGAAAATGCATCTTTGCCTTCCTGGCGAATTATGTAATATCCCAATCGACCGATCAACTGTTCCAGCATGCCATAGCCGATTCCGTCGCCTTGGGTGTATGCGCCTTTCGAAAGAAGCGCATCCGAAACTGTACGATCGATGACTATCCGAGTCATCGGCCTGATGATTTTCGGCATGGGCATGGACCATGCATGTAACGCGGCCACGCCTTCAGCGGCTAGTACCCAGCCACAAAGCCCGGTAGCCAATAAAACCAGCCATGCAACCGATCTACGTTGGGCGAGAATTATCCCCGCACAAAACGGCGCGAATCCCAACAACATCAGCCACGGCCGCGGATCTACAAGCGGATTTGCGTGATTTAGCCATTCGATCATGCCCAGCATGATTTCGGCGTGCCCCGGCTGAAACGTGGCAAAATTTGAAAAAATGGTCGAATCGGTATATGCCATTGCCCGGCCCTGTCCATACCACGCCGCCCAAACTTGGACGAATGCTCCGTAGCGCATGTCCGCGCAGTGTTGTGGAATGGGATGGTAATTATCGTGGTGATATTCCGGCGGCATGCTCCACAAGCCCGTGCTGGTTATTACCGAACGCCCGTGGCTGAAACCCGGATCGATCGAGCACGATACGGCGAATTCCATGGGCGGCATGTATTGCAGGCTCGGGTGCGAAGCCCAGGGCGGGTCGAAGCGCTGGTCGTAAGCCGACGCTTCGTTGCTGAACAGCAAATCATCGCGAAACATAAATCCCATCGGCCTGGTCATATCGTTCATGATCGTGGCCATTCTATAGAGATTCGTATGATCGCCGATAAACAGCACTCCCCCGCCTTTTTCCACAAAACGAAGCACCGCGGCCACTTCATCCGGGTTGTAACGGGCATCCTTGGGTGTTTTGATGACCAGCACGTCGCACTGTGCGAGCGTCTGGTCGTCGATTTTGTCCGACTCCAACAGCCGCGACATTTCATAATACTGACCCAGGTAATCGTAAATCGCGGCATAGTTATAGCCCGAATCTTCGCCGTACCACGTCGTGTCGTAAGGCCGGGTCGTGGGCTCCCAAGTGGAGTGCCGCTCGACGACTTTCACTCGGCCTGCCAGCCGCTTTCCCATCGGATTCCACTTGACCGCCGCCGTAAATATGGCGGTCGCCAATGCAACGAGTATGATAGGCAGGGCATAATGCAAATTGTTACTATGGTCAAAATCCGGAGAATCGACGGCAGGCATGTTTTTGGATGGCTTGAGCGACGGCTTCACATCTTTCACTTGCAGAAATCGCCAAACTAGGAGAACCGGAACCGTAAGTAAAATAAGCAGCGGCCAGGGCGCGAAAAAATGATTCATCGCATAAAGCGCCCGGTTCGGCTCGGCCCGCAACACCCTGTACATGTATACGGCCATCAAAAGTCCAACCCTGACCGGCAGCCAAGCGACAATGATGAGCGTAAAAATCCGCAATCCGCGAATCCACGCCCGCCAGCGCCGGCCTTCCGGCGCCTCCTGCCAGGCCGTCATGGCCATAAGCGCCACCCCGCCGATGAAAAAGCAAAATGTCGCCGGATCGAAGAGCAACTCCCAGGTGGCTTCAAGCCGGTGCACTTGGCGCATGGAGTGCATGGCGATTTTCGAGCCGTCGGCAGCGGCGTCGATGGATATTAAATTGGCCATCCCGGCGAGCAAATCCGGCAATGGCCAGGGCAGTTCATGCGACAATGCCGTTTGCGTAGTGTAAAACGCCAAGGCAAGCGATTGTGCCGCCATTATCACGCCCGCGCTTACGGCGCCTTGAGCAATCCATTCAATGAATTCCCAAGTCCCCTCTCCCTTTGGGAGAGGGTTAGGGTGAGGGCCGGGCAGCAAATGCAAGGTCAATCCCAATCCAATCAACAACGGAATGATCTTTATCGGCCAGGGCGCAAAAATCAAAGCCGGAACCAATAGCAAAAGTGCGATTACCGATTCCCGTCCGCCAGGCAATTGTTTGAAAGAACCGCCCAACAGCGCCGTGGCGCTGATTACCAGCGCCGCCCAAATCCATGGATTGGCCGGATAAAAATAGTCCAGCCCAAACATCCACGAGCCGGCCAACAGGGCTACAGCGATCCACGCTCGAATCATCTCAAAGCTCCAACGCGGCAGAGCCGGACCGTGTCGGTCCGGAAGAATTGCGATTCAACCGGGCCGGCACGGCCCGGCTCTGAAATACGAACTGGTCGTATAACAGGAAAATTGTTTTCATTTTTTCATTTAATGGCGCGACCAACGGTCGCGGCTTTATATATCTACTGTGGTCCTAATTCTGGAATGAGATCCTTGTCTTTCCCCAAGCCTTGCTCCTTAATGGGTTCGGCGGGTGGATTCCAGGCTTCCAGATGCGTTATTTTGGGTAAGAACCAATGCCAAAAACTAATGTGGTCGGGAAATTCATTCGCGGTGGCCTCTAAATTTTGATTGATGGCAAAATTTGTATCGGCAATCACGGCAATTACTCCGCTGCTAAACGGAGCACCAGCCACCACCGGCTCTCCACGAGCGCCTTCCGTCCAATATAGATATACGTTGACATCTTTATTATCGAATTGCAGCGGCCAGGCGGCATAAGTATCGATATAATGTTTAGATGCACTCGAATCTCCAAAATTCTGCCGAAATGCGCCCAATGGATAGGGTTCGCGGATGTCTTCGCCCGGGCCAATCGGCGACGGGCGAACTTTGAATTGAAATTCTTCCAGCAACGATGCAATAGGCCGAGCTTCTTCGGCGCCG
>JBEKSO010000072.1:0-12454 GCA_049516935.1 Thermoguttaceae bacterium | reverse complement strand
TTCCTCAAGTCGATTTCTCGCAGCAGAGCATCCCTTACGAACTCCTCAGCCAGTTGGAAGTCAGGATGAGCGATTTCAACGAGGCGCTGCTTGAAGTCGAGCCTTCGGCCGTTCGGGAAGTATTCGTAGAGGTGCCAAATGTTACGTGGGATAACGTGGGCGGACTGGACGAGGTCAAGCAGCAATTACGGGAAGCGGTCGAGTGGCCGCTGAAGTACTCCGAACTGTTCCAATCGTTTCAGCTCGTCACCCCCAAGGGAATACTGCTTTCAGGGCCACCCGGTTGCGGAAAAACATTGATCGCCAAAGCCCTGGCCACCGAGACCGAGGTTAATTTTATTTCCGTCAAGGGCCCGGAACTGTTGTCGATGTATGTGGGCGAATCGGAACGCGGTTTGCGCGACGTGTTCCACAAGGCCCGCCAGGCATCGCCTTGCATTATCTTCTTCGACGAGATCGACGCGCTGGCCTCGACGCGCTCCTCCGGCCGGGAAGACTCCGGTGTAAGCGGCCGGGTGTTGAGTCAACTACTCACCGAACTCGACGGTATTGAGGAACTTAAGGGCGTTCTGGTGCTGGCTGCAACAAACCGGGACGATCTGCTCGATGCCGCGCTGTTACGGCCCGGACGATTTGATATTCATCTGCAACTTCCCTTGCCCGACCAGAAGGCGCGTGAAAAAATTTTTCAGGTGCATTTACGCGACCGGCCGCTTGACGGCGAAGTCACAGCCCAGTGGTTGGCCGAACAGACACAAGGTTTTAGCGGCGCGGAGATTGAAGCCGCTTGCCATCGGGCGATGATGGCCGCGATATCAGAACGGATCAAGCTTACACCCGATAATCCGAAGACCGATAAGCTCTTTGTCTGTCGTGAACACTTGATAAAAGCGATACAGGATCTATCCGGTCAAGCCAAACTGAATCGAAATGAATGAGCATTATTACCTGTATGCGTTGACCCGCAGCGGATGCCAAACGGATCCTCTTGGCTCGGGAGTAGATCCACGATTTCCCGTGGAAATAGTAGAGTGCAAGCAAACGTCGGGCTTAGCCAGCCGAGTAGGCTTGGACCAATTCGACATAAGGAAGCTTGAACGCGACCATACCGACGTCAACTGGTTGAGTCAAGTGGCAATCCGGCACAATCAAGTCATTTCCGATGCCGCACGCCGCTATCCCCTGCTGCCGCTGAGGCTGGGGGCGCTTTTCCACTCGCGCCTGTCCTTGCTTGACAAGATCGAACAATGGGAATCGGTAGTGATCGATTTTTTGAACTCTATCGGCGACGGGCAGGAATGGGCGGCCAAATTATACGTTGACCCATGTTGGAGCGAAGAGAGACTCGCTACATCGAGTGCTCTTTCCTCGCTTCAGACAACTGACGTTGGAGCGGGTACGCGATACCTTACCCAGAAACGCGATCGGCATCGAGAATCGCGATCTATACATCGACGCTTCCAAGAAGAAGTTGCCGCAGTCGAGACTTCACTGATGAACCAAGCCGATCGATATTGCCGCTCGCGCCCTCTGCCCGCCAACTTGACTGGTCGTCCAGAGAAGATGCTTTGGAATGCGGCGTTTCTCTTGCCGCGATCTGCATCCGAACGTTGGTTGGCCTTGGTCGAGGAAATGCGCGGTGTCG
Source organism: Thermoguttaceae bacterium (assembly GCA_049516935.1). Taxonomy (GTDB): domain Bacteria; phylum Planctomycetota; class Planctomycetia; order Pirellulales; family Thermoguttaceae; genus JBEKIK01. Next base: position 10,809 of record JBEKSO010000072.1, on the reverse strand, counting down.
CGGCTTCCAAAGGATTGCTCTTGGAAGTGAGCGGCCCTTGGCCGCCTTATCACTTCTGCCCTACTCTGGAATCATGACATCAAGGTTTCCACGCGGATATCGGTTGATTTCAGTGTATCCAGCCGATGAGACGCCCCCAAGAATAGCAATGCGCTTTCTCCGGGCCGAAGCGTTTCGTTTATCCTTTTTACTATGAAACGGTCACGGGCTTCAAGCAGGCGGGCAGTCTCCTCTGTTTTCTCTTGATGGGTATGTAGCGTATCCTTTGATTGTTGTTGTAATTGATATTCCCGAATCAAAAGTTGTGGATCTTCTGTCCCCATCAGAGTAGCGCCCTTGTCGACTAAGGACAAAATGAGTTGATGGTTGCTGCTGCCTGCTTTGGCAAGCTCCCCAACGATTTCCTGTTCGAACCCGCACTCGGGCAATCCGTCTTGGTAGATCCGCACCTTTTTGTAATCGATGTCTAAAACGTTTATTTTCTCCTGAATGTCGTTCCACAGTTTCGCTACAATCGTTTCCCGTTGATTCCAAACCGATGGCCCAAACCTTTTTAAATAATGAGCCTTTACCGACTCCGACATAGACCCTAAGTCGACGGATGTGTGGATGATCGGAATTAGAATGAGTTTTCTCATGGTCTTTAGATGACGGATCCCAAATGATTTCCCTATGAATGAATTTATCTGTTTTCTGGTCTTCAATCCAGCATACCTTTATCTACTTCATAACAGATAAGGGTTGATAAAGGAGCGGGAGTCTTTGTTTGAACTGGCGCCTAGATGACGTAACTCTTTGCCCTATATGGAGAAAGCCGTTCGACATTCTTGCCGAACGGCCTTTCGTCCAGTTGAGTCGGGGCGACTGGATTTGAACCAGCGACCTCTTGGTCCCGAACCAAGCGCTCTAGCCAGGCTGAGCTACGCCCCGCTGGAATTTCGTTATGATACCAAATTGTACAATTATAAGCTCGTCTTATTCAAATACGCACGAACTAGGCCATATATCAGGCAATTCTTATCAGTTACAAATGTGATCGACCAGATTTGAATAAAAAACGATATTCTTGACCCACGAAATCTTTTAGGGGCCAAGGGAGTGGTCATTCTAATCCTTTCCCATGCTGGGTCAACATCTTCCGGGATAGTTTTTAGCCGCATTTCATGCTTTCCGCAAGAAAAATGACTAATTTAACCATGGAGTTATATTATAATACACAACAGGCGTACCTATTATTTCGTTGATAAACAGTACCTCATTTATAAAAGTGTTCACCCGTTTATTTAAGGCAATTTAGCTCAACGACTTACGACACATCCGCTTAATAATTCTTATCTTTCCAACCAGCCCTGTTCTCCGATCAAGGGCACGAATCGGCAGCCCGTAATATCGGTTGTCTTGGCTGTGCCCGATACTTTTTTTATCGCTTGCAGAACCTGGTGCTCGTAACCGCCGATGGGAATGATAATGAGTCCGCCTTCGCAAAGCTGATCAAACAAGGCTGGCGGGCATTGGGCCGCCATGGCAGTGACCATGATCCGATCGTAAGGCGCCTGATCCGGCCAGCCGAGCGAACCGTCGCCCACAAATAAACGCACATTTCCATATCCCAAATCTTGAAGAATTATAGCTGCTTGCTGGGATAGCAGGGCATGACGTTCGACACTCACGACCTCGGCGGCCAATTCCGCTAGAATAGCCGTCTGGTAGCCGCTGCCGGTGCCGATTTCCAATACCTTTTCCGTGCCTGAAAGCTCCAGCGCCTCGGTCATCAACGCCACCATATAAGGTTGGCTTATAGTTTGACCGCAGTCGATGCCCAGGGCACGATCGGCATAAGCCTCGAAATGCAACTCGGGCGGAATAAATTGTTCGCGGGGAACTTTGCCCATCGCTGCCAGCACGCGCCGATCCGTAATACCTCGCCCGCTCAATTGCCGGTGAAGCATATTGATTTTATCTATTTGCAGGTCGGCATCGCTCATATTCCTACTCACCCCAACTTCCTCAAATGCTTAATCCCCAATCCCTAATCTCTAATCCCCAATTTCTAAGTTAAAACTTCGCCCGCCAATCGATCAGGTGCAGTTCCACATTCTGCCGGCCGCGGAAGGTGTTGATCACCGGTCGAAAGGCAATGTCGATCGGGCCGTCAAGCACGGCCAATTCGTCGATCCAATCGCCGCCGCCAAATGCCACGGCCCTAAAGGTTACGCCGTATTGCGTGAGTTTCAGCGCCAGGTGATGACCGCCGCTGCCGATTGTCCGCGGTGGTTCGGCCAAGGTGACGTCCGTGGTGCACAACAGCGGCCGGGCGTTCGATTGGCCGAATGGCGCCAAACGCTCGATTTGCTCGACGGCCTGCAGCGTGAATGCGCTTAGCGGGGCCTCCGCGTCGATGGCCAATTCGCCCTCCCGGGGAATTGCGCCCAATTTGGCGGCCGCCGCTTCGCAAAAAGCCGCGCGAAAGCCGGGCAATTTGCCTTCTTCGATCTTCAATCCCGCCGCCGCCGCATGACCCCCGTGAGAAATCAAAAATTCATCGCACGCCGCCAAGGCCGCATAAAGGTTGAAACCGGGCACGCTGCGGGCCGAACCGATCCCAGGCTTGATCCCCATCTGATCCCATGCGATCAGCACTACCGGCCGATGAAATTTATCGGCCAATCGACCGGCCACGATTCCGATCACACCGGGATGCCAGCCGCGCTCGGCCAGGACCAGGGCCGGCTCCGAATCCAAGTCGAATTGCTCTTTGGCCTGCTTCGTGGCCGAAAGTTGAATGCTCCGCTCCAGCGTTTGCCGGGTGGCATTGAGTTGATCCAGATACTGGGCCAACTCGAAGGCGCGGTCGGGCCGGTCGGTCACGAGCAACTCGACGGCCAATTGCGGCTGACCCAATCGACCTGCCGCGTTCAGACGGGGAGCAAGCACGAAGGCCAAATCGTCGCAATCCAACGACTTCTTCTTGTCGATCTGGGCAACTTTCATTAAAGTGCCCATCCCCAATGTCGGACGCTGAGCAAGAGTGAGCAGGCCATGGCGGACCAGTACGCGATTTTCATCGACCAGCGGCACCGCGTCGGCCACGGTGCCAAGGGCGGCCAGACCCACGGCCTGGAGCAAAAAATCCTTCATCGCATCGCCGACCCTCTTGGCCCCGCTCGATTGCTGGCAGATTGCCCAGGCCAATTTGAAAGCCACTCCCGATCCGCTCAAGCCCCCGAATGGATATCCGCCGGCGGGCAGGCGGGGGTGAACGATGGCCGCGGCCTCGGGCAACTTCGGGCCTGGCTCGTGATGGTCAGTGATAATCAATTCCATGCCGAGTTGCCTGGCAAGCACCGCTTCTTCCACGCTGCCGATGCCGCAATCGACCGTCACGATCAGATCGACTTTTTCCGCGGCTTTTGCGCGGATTGTATCGGCGCTCAGCCCGTAACCTTCATCTAGCCGGTGAGGGATATAGTAGCCCACGTCGGCCCCCAGCAGTTTCAATCCCGTATAGAGCAAGGCTGCGCCGGTCATGCCGTCCACGTCGTAATCGCCGTGTATGCAAATCCGCTTTCCCGCGCGCACGGCCTGATGAATCAATGCGGCGGCTTCCGCGCAGCAGGGCAGAAGTTGCGGATCCCTAAGATCGGCCAGCTTGGGATCGAGAAATTCCCGGGCCGCTGAAGGCTCGGTCACCCCGCGGCTGACGAGCAATTGCGCCACCACGGCCGGAATGCCTGCCGCGCGCCCCAGGGTTGTGATTCGGTCAGGATCGTGCGAGTGGATGCGCCATCGCTTGGACATGGGAGGAATGACCGTCCTTAATCATTTAGCCCCCGGTGAATGCCCCAGGGGTTCAATCATTTAGCCCCCGGTGAACACACAGGGGGTTGGTTGTGACCTAATACCGTGCAATGGACCAGAGGTTAAAAGCCAAGGAACAGATATGCGAACAAAGAATTAGGCGGCAGATAGGACTAAAACACTGACAACTAATCACTATCCACTAGCCTACTTTTTCTTTTCCGCATGGTCGGTATGCTTGCGGCACCGCGGGCAGAATTTTTTTATATTCAATTTCTCGCCGCCCGGCTTGCGCCGCAAGGTGTAATTCAAATCGCCGTCCTCTTTGCACGCCAGAAACACCACTTCCGCCTTTTTTTTGCCTTTGGCCATAATTTAACTCGCAAATCGCTTTGTTTACTTTAATATTTTCATACGATCCGAATCAAGTATTATACAATTTTCTCAGCGGTTGGGTAAGGGCCATCTACGGCCCTTATACATGCCGTAACGGTTATTTATCACGAAAACACGAAAGAACGAAAGAGCGAAAAAAGGTTGATATTTCGCGTTTCCGTCATTTCGCGCTTTCGTGATGAAAAAATGGCTTTGGTTTCGACTTTTTTATTGGTTTACCGCAATTCACTAAAAAGTAACAAAAATCTCAATTGGTACGCAGTGTTACCCCACCGCAGTATGGATTTTAACAAATCATCTCTAAAAAATATTGCAAATATAAGGCGGATTGGTATATTAACTAAATATCATATTTCTCTTACGGCCCATAAAAGAGGCAGTATTCGTACCTCATAGCCTGACGCTCTGAAAAGGGTGTCTTGGGGTACATTCTGACACGGCTCGCAGCGAGCCGCCCCCTGAATCAAACGCTGGAGATACTCTGGCTTATTCCTTGTTCCCAGGCTCTGCCTGGGAACACATTTACTTGAAACTTAGACCTTATAAAACTTGATGAGATTTCACCATGAACCGATATATATCTTTTCTGGCCGTGCTAATTCTATGCTTTTTGATCTGTGATATATCTCAGGCGGTTGTCCCATATACGGTTACCGACCTGGGCACACTTGGCGGAACGGAAAGCTATGCCTTTGGCATCAACGACAGCGGGCAAGTTGTGGGCTATGCTTCGATCACTGGCGATGCCACTTATCATGCCTTCTGCTACACCGGATCGACGATGATCGACTTGGGCACACTCGGCGGAACGAATAGTATTGCCTATGGCATCAACGCCAGCGGGCAGGTCGTGGGCTGGGCCAACACCACTGCAGGCGCTTCGCACGCCTTCAGCTACAGCGGCTCGATAATGACCGATCTAGGCACACTCGGTGGAACGGACAGCCAAGCCCTTGGCATCAACGACAGCGGGCAGGTCGTGGGCTGGGCCATCACCACCAATGGCGCTTCGCACGCCTTCAGCTACAGCGGCTCGATTATGATCGACTTAGGCACACTTGGCGGACGAACCGACAGCTATGCACGAGGGGTCAACACCAGCGGGCAGGTCGTGGGCTCTAGCTACTCCGCTATCATCACCAATGATCACGCCTTTCTATACAGCGGCTCGACGATGACCGACCTGGGCACACTCGGCGGACAGATCAGCTTTGGCAATGGCATCAATGATAGCGGGCAAGTTGTGGGTGATTCCCAGAATGCCAGCAGATCTTATCGCGCCTTCCTCTATAGCGGCTCGACGATGACCGACCTGGGCACACTCGGCGGAGATTCCAGCCAAGCCGAGAGCATCAACGCCAGCGGGCAAGTCGTTGGTTATTCCAACACCGCCCATAACGATATGCATGCCTTCCTTTATAGCGGCTCGACACTGTACGACTTGAACACACTCATCAATCCACTATCCGGCTGGACATTAGTGGATGCAGAGGGCATTAACGCCGTTGGCCAAATCGTCGGGCAGGGCTATAATGGCAGCCAGTATCACGCCTTCCTGCTCACGCCCGTGCCCGAGCCATCCACATGCATACTCTTATGCTCGGCGCTGCTGGGATTTGGCTGGGTTGTATCGGTTCGCCGTCGCATGGCGAAAAAGTGAAAGTTGCATGTTGTTCAATTTGCAATTTGATATTTGCAATTTACAATTTGCAATAAATAAATGCAATGCAACGAACTGGCAGCCTTAACTCAGATGTGTCCCCACGGAGGACCGTGAGAACAAGATTAATCTGTTATATGCCCCTTGACCTCTGATCCATGGAAAAGATGCGAGAGCGGGGATTTGAACCCCGACCCCTTTCGGGACTGGATCCTAAGTCCAGCGCGTCTGCCAATTCCGCCACTCTCGCTCATAATTGGTATATAGTAGGTGGTAGATCGTAGATGGTAAAGGATGAAGAAATAGACATTTTTATTCATCCTTCATCCTTCATCCCTCATCCTTCTATTTTTATAGATGCCCGTTGCGGCGTTCCAGATCGGCGATTTTTTGATTACGCCGGGCGTGCCGCCCGCCATCGAAGGGCGTATTGAGCCAGATTTCCACGATCCGGTCGGCCAGCATCTCGCCCATCAGGTCGCCGGAAAGGCAGAGCACGTTCAGATCGTTGTGCCGGCGGCTGATTTCCGCGCTTAAGTCGTCGAAGCAGGGCGCGGCCCTTACGCCCGGAATCTTATTGGCCACAATGCACATGCCCATGCCTGATCCGCAAATCAAAATCCCCCGATCGGCCTCCTGGTTGGCGACCTTGCGGGCAACCGTTTCGGCGATGTCGGGATAATCGTCGCCTTCGTGGGCATGAGGGCCTGAATCCACGACCTCCTGCCCGAGCCCTTTGAGATACTCGATCAGTTTGGCTCGCATTTCAACGCCGCGATGGTCGCTGCCAACCGCTATTCGCATAATAAGAACACTCCCTTTACGAAGCCTTCACTATTAAAAATTGAGGCCGTCTAATACCCAGGTTGATTTAAACAAGTTGGTGTCTGCAATTCTAAGAACATTGCCTTCGAAGGCCAAAAACAATGATCAAATTATATTAAATTGTAAAATTCCGGGAATAAATGTTCAACTCCCGCTCATAGTTCTTGTATTCTACTACACCATAAGACGTAATCATGGATGCCACCTTATATTACCATGATTTGGTTTGAAAAACGCAACAATTATTTGATTTATGTTTAATTTTATAAACATATTGGTTTTCTAGCATCCCAATAAGGAAACGAAATAATGCAAATGATCATTAAACCGGTTTTTATCCGCGTAATTTACGCCGTTTAGCGGCCAAATGCTTCGATTATGCAATTACCTAAGGTGCGTCTATTGACGCGGATTTGGCTTCCATTTATCGTGAAATATGGGCATTGTTCATGCATTTATGGACATTGTTCCCCGGGGGCCGTCAGCCGACATACGACGCTTGCGTACGCACATAAGATTTTTTGATATTTTAGAGTCTCTAATAAATGGGACAGGCGCCCTATCGAAGGCCTTTTTTCAGCCGTTTTCGTGGGAATGCCGAGAGCCAGTCCCCATGTTGTTGTATTTTTTGTTAATTTGGGTTGTTTCGTCAGATCGGGTTTTTTCCGGCCGATTGATGTTTATTTTGTGCCAATGCAAAAATCCGGTAAAAAAGTGGATATTCACATAAAAATTGCGGTGGATCAATAGGATAAAGTGCATGCGTATCACGTGTGTCGTTGGTGCACGCCCGAACTTCATAAAGGTTACACCCATTTTGGCGTACGCAGCCGGTTTGCCGGATGTCCGCTGCCGCCTGGTGCACACGGGCCAGCACTACGACGAGAGGATGTCGGCCCTGTTTTTCACTGAACTGAAGATGCCCAAGCCCGACAGTTACCTGGGCGTCGGCTCCGGCAGCCATGCCGTTCAGACCGCCTCGGTCATGCTCAAGTTCGAAGACGAACTCAGCGCCCATCAAGCCGATTTGGTGCTGGTGGTGGGAGACGTAAATTCGACCCTAGCTTGCGCGCTGGTTGCCGTAAAAAGACACATCCCCGTGGCCCACGTGGAAGCCGGATTGCGCAGCCGCGATCGCCGCATGCCCGAGGAAATCAACCGAGTTCTCACCGATCAGATATCGGAGTACCTTTTCACCACCGATCGCGATGCCGGGCGCAATCTGCTCTCTGAAGGCATTCCCACCGAGCGAATTCATTTTGTGGGCAACGTGATGATCGATACCTTGCTTAGGCATCGCAAGCACGCGCGGCGCACCGGAGTCCTGGATCGCTTATCGCTGACGCCTCGAGGTTATGCCGTGTGCACCATACACCGGGCCGATAATGTGGACACCGTCGAGGCCGCCGGGCGGACCTTAAACGCAATAGCCATACTCACGGACCGCTTGCCGGTTATTTTGCCTCTGCACCCGCGCACGCGCAACCGCTGGTCGTCATTCGGTTTGCTCGACCGGCTTCGGCGCTGCCGAAACCTGACCATTACCGACCCGTTGGGTTATTTGGAATTTTTGGCCCTCATGGATAACGCCGCGCTGGCGCTTACCGACTCCGGAGGAATCCAGGAAGAGACGACCATACTTGGCATTTCCTGCCTGACTTTCCGGGAGAATACCGAACGGCCCATAACCGTAACCGAAGGCACCAATCAACTGGTCGGACTGGATCTTGTCCGCTTGGCCACGGCAATCGACGAGGTCCTCTCGGGCGAGATCGTCGAAGGCCGCACGCCGGAGTTGTGGGATGGACAAACCGCGGCGCGAATATTGCACGTGTTGCAAAGTCACGACGTACGACCATCCCCTCCCTCGGTAAGTTCCCAAGATGTTTCCCGTGCCGAGGCTGCAATCACGCGGATGAGCGGTCATTTTACCTAATTTTGCGGATCCGGCCGGCCGCATATTGCGAAGATTTGCAAGTTCATGTAATAATAAATGATTCATATTATATTTTCCACTAAAAGTTGAATAATCCCCATAAACAATTTTCGCCGGGCGCCGGTTCGACTTGAACAAACTCGGTTTTAAACATCAGGAGCAAGTACTATGAGAATACTCGTGACAGGCGGAATGGGCGTGGTCGGTTCGGCCCTGGTCGAGCGGTTGCGATCCAAAGGACATCATGTGGTCTATTGCGATTTGTACCACAATCACGACGAGGTCGGTTTCAGCTTGCGCACCGACGTCCCCGACGCGCTTTACGTGCGTTGCGACGTGGGCGAATACCGCCAGTTGCAGCGCTTGTTCGATAGCATGGGGCCTTTCGACTGCGTCTATCATTGCGCCGCTGAATTCGGCCGCTGGAACGGCGAGGATTTTTATGAAAACTTGTGGAAATCCAATGCCATCGGCACCAAGCACGTCATTCGGCTGCAAGAGAAGCTCAGATTCCGCCTGATCCATTTCTCCTCCTCCGAAGTTTACGGCGACTGGCCGGACCTGATGCTCGAGTCCGTCATGGATGAGCACGAGGTCAAGCAAATGAACGACTATGCGATGTCCAAATGGGTCAACGAAATGCAAGTCCGCAATTCCACCATCGCCCATCAGACCGAGACAGTCGTCGTGCGGCTGTTCAACACCTACGGGCCGGGAGAGTACTACAGCCCATATCGCTCGGTAAATTGCCGCTTCGTCTATTGTGCGCTGAAGGGTTTGCCCTGGATTGTGTTCCGCGGCCACGCCCGCACTTCCACGTACCTTGCCGACACCGTGAACACGCTGAGCCGCATCGTCGATAATTTTAAGCCGGGAGAAACTTACAATATCGCCGGCAAAACCGAGCACACGATCGAAGAACTTTCCGATACGATTTTGAAAGTCACGGGGGCCGATCCCGGCCTGGTTCAATATCGAGACTCCGAGATCCTCACGACCACCAGGAAAAAGGTCGATGCTTCCAAAGCCGTCCGCGACTTGGGACACAAGGATTCCTGCACTCTGGAGGAAGGGATTCGCCGGACCGTGGCTTGGATGCGGGAAGTATACAAAATTCATTGATATTGCTTTCCTGAAAGTTTCATCACGATGAGCGAAAAACTGTTATTTGCCTGCCAGGCCGGCGATTTATCCGCCGTCAAGGAAATGCTCGATGCGGGCATCGATCCCGGCGCGCCGGGCGAAGACGGCGGCGCTGCGCTCGTGCTCGCGGCTGCGCAAGGCAGCGGCGGCGTAGTCAAGGCCCTGCTCGATGCCGGCGCCGATCCGAATACCGATCAGCGCGGCATTACCGCTCTGATCGCCGCGGCCAGGAACGGACACTTGGAGGCTGTTCAAGCCCTGCTCGAACAGGGCGCCGATCCAAACCTGCAAAACGATCTTTGCGTCACCGCGTTGTCTCAGGCGGTCGCTCGCGGCCACTTCGCCGTGGTTCAGGCCCTGCTCCTTAGCGGTGCCGATCCGAATACCACCGATATCGCCGGTCTATCGACCCTGCACCACGCCGTCGCCGGAGGCAGGCCCGAGATGGTAATTGCCCTACTCGAAGCCAGCGCCGATCCAAATGTGAAAACCCTTGCTCTGGATATGCTGCCCGTGCATGGCACCACGGCCCTGATGAAAGCGGCGACCCAAGGCCATACGCATATTGTGCAAACGCTTCTGCAGGCGGGGGCCGATCCGCACGCCCGGGACAGCTTAAAGGCTACGGCACTTGCCTGGGCGGCAGTCTACGGACGGCGCGATTCCGTGTTGGCCTTACTCGCGGCGGGCGCCGATGCGAACACGGCCACGGTCTTTGGAATAACCGTTTTAATGAAGGCGGCCGCCGAAGGCCAGACCCCGGTTGTGGAAGCCTTGTTGGAGGCCGGCGCCGATCCGAAGGCCGCCGACGAATCCGGAGCGACTTCCCTGCTTTACGCGGCGCGTGGCGGCTCTGCCGACGTGGTGAAAATCCTTCTGGCCCGAGGCGTCGATGTCGACCAGCGAGACGATCGCGGCGCCACGGCGCTGATGAAAGCCGCCGCCAACGGCCATGCCGGCGTGATCGAAATCCTGCTGCAGGCCGGTGCCGATCCTAACGCGCGGCGCACCAGCGGCGCCGGCGCGCTTAAATTCGCGGCTGCACGCGGAC
>JBEKSO010000071.1:0-18474 GCA_049516935.1 Thermoguttaceae bacterium | reverse complement strand
CCACCTCATCCAAAATTTCAGCGCCATAGAGAAGCATTACGTGGGCGGGCGCCATTGACTGGATTTCCTTTTCGGGCCGACCCAGTTCTATGAGATAGTCCCGGGCAACAGGATAGAACTGCTCAAGCGCTTGCTTGGCATCGATTTTCCCGCTTTGTTTTGCTGATATTAGCTCAGGAATGTTTAATTTGCTAAATTCTTCCTTAAGGGAATTTAATTTATCGATGGTCTCTTCCCATAATTTCTGCCACTGTTCGGGCGAGTGTTGTCCGTTTCTGGCCTCTTGAAGAGCGGGAAAATGCCGCGGCATTGCAAAATGTTCCAATTCGACCGAGTTGTGAAAATCTAGAAAAGGATGCGGCACATTGGAAAGCGACCAATACAGGTTCGGAGCATTTTCTACTTGTGTCAGGTCAAGTAATTGATCTATCATCATATTGGCTATAGCATTTCCGACTAAATAATTTACCAATGTCTCCTTCTCATTTCCAATCTGCCGCGAAAGAGCGAATCCTATTTGCAGCGTTTTCAAGGCATCTTCCGGTTTTCCTTCGGCCAACGATAATCTGGCATTCATGGCAAGAATTCTTGCCAAACTTCTGGCACGGTGCAATTCAGGAAGACGAATCTCAAAAAGATTATTTATCTCGTGTATTGGTAGCTCCCAATCGCACTCGATCCGGCGAGAGGCCATTTCGGCATATTCCATACACCATGGTTGAACGTTGTCCAATATTTTGCGGATATCATCCTTGGGGAGTTCGGCAAGAGGCGTATTCATCCATTTGGAAAGTTTGTCGGCGTTTGTAGAGAACTTTTCCTTCTCTTTTTCATCTTTCAAATCTTTTAACTGACCATCCCTTATGCCGTCCTCTTCGGCAATCCGTATGAAAATTGTATCATAGAGAAGCGCGGCGTTGCCCGGGGTTTGAGCGGCGATGCGCGGCAGCAAATGATATTTCATGGCCGGCCGGGTGATCGGCGCCGGATATACGGCAAGATTCACCACCTTTAACTCTGGCTGTCCCTCCGGCTTGTTCTGTGCCGGAGCGTCCGCCGCGTTGATCGAAGTGCCGCAAACCACAAAATAAATTGAAAATAAAATAGAAAAACGTTTAACGTATTTCATAAAATTCTCCTTGTGTTAAATTACTTTTCACCGCAGAGGGCGAAGAGGAACGCAGAGGTATTTTTAAAATAATTCAGATCCTCTGCGGCCTCCGCGCCCTCCGCGGTAGATTTATATGACTTTCGATTGTTTAAAACAATTTCCACTCGTCCTGCATTGTTGAGTCGCGGCGAGGAGGTTTTTCCGGTCCAATCGGGATCCACGACGGGCCGGGCAAAGCATCGACGCCTTTTTCAGCGATTAGCAGGTTTAACGATAGGTAATCCATCGGTATATTCCCGCGTTCGGACGAGGGGCGCGGTCGTTGTTGCTTCACTTCAGGTGTTTCGTTCTGAGTGTGTTCGTACCAAAGAGGTTGTGGAATATTTTCCGCGGTTTGTATTGTATTTGATTTGGCGTAGGCAGCTTGTTTTTCGCCCGTTGCCGTTCCGCGCAAGAACAACATGCCGCTGGACGCAATCGCCAAGAGCAAAGAAACGGCGGTAACGCAGGGCCATAGCCAAGGTATTTTTTGTTTTTGATGCAGCGGTGTGTTTGCAATTGCCGACATGCAACCTGCCAGGAACATCACCCGGTCGCGATCAACGCCTGCGGCCGCCGGCTTTAGCGAGGCCAGGGCGGCTTCGACGGCAGATAGTTCTTCGTTTATTCTTTTTTCTGACATGATATCCTCAATTTCCGCCTTATGGCGTCAAGCGCCGATTCGTAACGGCGATGGGCCGTGCTGTCTGTGGCCCCGATCAGTTCGGCGATTTGTTGAAAGCTCAATCCGCCCCAGATCCGGGCAACCACTACTTCACGTTCGAGTTGGGGAAGTTCTTCTAAAATCACTACGGCCGCGGCGGCGTCCAGTGCGTCGCCTGGCGAAGACTCGAACCAGACACGGCTGTGCCCGGCCGCGTGCGATTCGTGCGATTCCCGTCGCCGGACGGCACGGGACGCGCTTATCGCCTTATTGCGAACCACTCGATACAGCCAAGGCACAAGTTCCGCGGGCAAGGCCGGCAGCCGTGCAAGTTCCACAAAGGCCTCTTGGACCGCGTCTTCCGGGCAGTTGCACAATTGCCGGGCGTAAAGTTCCAGAGGATCGGCGTGCCGATCCAGCAGCCGGCCCAGCAATTCGGGCCCAATCGGCCCAGTCAAGTTGCCATCTTTGCCGTCCACAGTCATAAAACGCCCGCCAAAAGAGTTTATCCCGGGGAAAATATGGAAAATTACTACCATTTATTGGGGTGGCAGTTGTACTACCACTCCCGGGGCGACAGTACAACTGTCGCCCCAACGTTGATTATCCGCAGCCGATGCCTAGTCATGAGCGGCACAAAATGATATTTTATAGCATTTGTCGATGTTAATATGCCCCGGGAACATGTAAAAACGAGGTTATCATGCCCTGGTTCAATGAAAAATCCGATCGTATCAGTCCAAAGCGCGTGCAAGAGTTGATCGAGCGCACGGCCGATGAGGCCAAATCTCGGTTGTGCAAACAGCCCCGCCGGGTATTGCTTTTGCCGCCTGATATCACCCGGGCCCATTCCAAGGCCGGGCAGATGACGGAAATTTTGTATAATCTTTTCGCCCGCGAGGCCGAGGTGCACGTCATTCCCACGCTCGGCCAGCACGTGCCGCACACAGCCGATGAGAACCGGCGGATGTTCGGCGCTATACCCGAGGAGCGGATCCACGCCCACGATTGGCGCGGAGGCTGCGTGAACGTGGGCACGATCCCGGCCGATTTCGTCAAAGAAGCCACCAAGGGCGCGGCCGATTGGCCGATGCCGATTGTCCTGAATCGAATGTTGATGGAGGAGTCCTGGGACTTGATCATCCACGTCGGCCACGTAGTGCCGCACGAGGTGCTGGGATTCGCCAATCACAATAAAAATTATTTCATCGGCCTGGCGGGCAAGGAATTGATCTGCGCTGCGCACATGGCCGCGGCCTGCTGCGGAATCGAGAACAACCTGGGCACGCTGATCACACCCGTGCGGGAGTGCTTCAACAAGGCCGAAAACGATTTCCTCCGCCGCCTTCCCGACGTTTACGTGCAAATCGTGATGGCCCGAAACGAGCAAGGCGAATTGGTTCATACCGGTCTTTACGTGGGCGACGATTTGGAAACATATCTGCACGCCGCGATGCAGTCGCGCCAGCAAAACATCAACGCCCTGGATAAGCCGCTGGAAAAGGTAGTCTGCGTCATGCAGGGCGACGAATTTTATAGCACCTGGGTAGCCAACAAAGCCATCTATCGCACCCGCATGGCCTTGGCCGACGGCGGGGAGTTGATCATCATGGCCCCGGGCCTGAAACGTTTCGGCGAGCAACCCGAGGTCGATGCAATCATCCGTAAATACGGCTATTGCGGTACGCCGAAGGTGATGGAAAATTACCGCCGCGATCCTGTCCTGCAGGATTTCGCCCATGCCACCGCGCATTTGATCCACGGATCGTCGGAAGGCCGGTTCACAATCACATACGCGCCGGGCCAGATGTCGAAGGAGGAGATTGAAAGCGTCAATTTCCGTTATGCCAATCTGGGCGAAACGATGAAAAAGTACCCTCCCGATCAACTGAAAGAGGGATTTAACGACCTACCCAACGGCGAACGGGTGTATTTCATACCCACTCCGTCAGCGGGTCTTTGGGCGACGCGGGAAAAACTTTACGGCCGCCCCGGCGGATTCGACACCTAGTCCTGTATATAATACTTATGAGTACAACCTGGACTTATAACCATCTTTTCGAGGATTGGACTCGCTTTTTCAATATTCACCTGGGATATCATTCTATAAAGTCTGCCAGCCATGTCGTCTGTCATTGATCGAACGAAACTCAGTCAAAGCGGTTGCGACTTTATCGATGACGAGCGCCTGCACGGCCTGTTGAACCGGCATGCGGACGCGGCCGAGGTTCGCGACATAATCGCCAAGAGCATGACCAAGCAGGCGCTGGCGGTCGAGGAGACCGCCGTACTGCTGGCCGCCGATCAGCCAGAATTGCTCGATGAGATCTTCGACGCCGCCCGGCAACTCAAACGCGACGTGTACGGCAAGCGGATCGTGATTTTCGCCCCGCTTTACATCGGCAACGAGTGCAACAACGATTGCCAATACTGCGCTTTCCGTCGCACGAACAAGCAAGTTGTTCGCCGCACGCTCGACGAAGATGAAATTCGCACGCAAGTTTTGGCCCTGGAAAACAAGGGGCACAAGCGGCTGATACTGGTCTTCGGCGATCATCCGCAGTATGACGCCGAATTCATCGCCGAATGCGTGCGGCACGTTTACGGCACGGCCTCGCGCCACGGCGAAATACGCCGGGTCAGCATCAACGCCGCGCCCATGGATCACCAGGGCTACGCGATCATCAATGCCGCCGGGATCGCGACCTATCAGATCTTTCAAGAGACGTATCATCACGAAACCTACAGCCGCGTGCATCCGCCCAATACACGCAAGGCCGATTATCTCTGGCGCCTGGACGGCGTGGCCCGGGCGATAGAAGCGGAATGCGACGACGTGGGCATCGGGGCGTTATTCGGGCTGTACGACTGGCGATTCGAGGTGCTTGGGCTGGTCTCGCACGCCCTGTATTTGCAAAAACATTACAACGTCGGCCCGCATACCATCAGCTTTCCCCGGCTACGGCCCGCCAGCGGCGTGAAACTCGACGATAAATATCTTGTTTCGGACGAAAATTTCAAACGACTGGTGGCTATCCTGCGGCTATCGGTACCCTATACGGGAATGGTGCTGACGGCCCGCGAGCCGCCCGAGGTCCGCCGCGAAGTCCTGGCCTTGGGCGTTTCGCAAATCGACGCCGGCTCGCGCGTCGAACTGGGCGGATATACCGAACTGGGCGATACGCAAGTCATCGAGCGCGAACAATTCGAACTGGGCGACATCCGGCCCTTGGACGTGGTCCTCCGGGAACTCTTGATCGACGGCTATATTCCCAGTTTTTGCACCGCCTGCTACCGGCTTGGGCGGACCGGCGAAGAGTTCATGGAATTTTCCATCCCGGGCTTTATTCAAAATCTCTGCACGCCCAACGCCCTGACCACGCTCTTGGAATACCTGATCGACTACGCCTCGCCCGAGACCCGGGCACTTGGCCAGGCCGTCATTGAACGCGAAATTGCCAAACTCCCCGAAAGCGATCGCAAACGCCAACTCCTCGAGCGCATCGACCGCATCCGCCGCCAGGACGAGCGGGATTTGCCATTTTGAAAAAACATTATCTCTGGCCCCGGGGTAGCAACAGTTTGAGCCCCAAAGGGGCGACAGATAATAGCCAGGGGCGTGAGCCCCTGGGACAATGGGCGATCTAATTTTCAAAGCCCCGAAGGGGCGACAGTATCAATCCCAAATATACCGCTCATCATATTCCATTCGATGACGTTTTAAGAACATAATGAATTCCTCTTGAAACGTTCTAACTCGATGATGTTCCTGCTGATCTTTGATATACTTTCGCAGGGAATCGATGTTGGAATAGCTGACGGCAAATGCGCCGTATCCCGATTGCCATGCGAATCCCCGCAAATGGTCGAACGTTTCATGAATCCAATGCGAGGAATTGCTTTTTATATCTCTGATGATATCAGAAACGCAGATCTGTTTACACAGAGAGACTAAAAGATGCACATGATCCGGCATTCCGTTGGCGGAAATTAATACGCAGTTTTTTGCCCGCGCAATACCGCCAATGTATTCATACAATCTTGAAGACCAATCAGAGAGGATGAGCGGTTCGCGATTCTTGGTGCTAAAAATAAAGTGCTAAAAATAAAGTGACAATGTAGACAAGCAAAGGATTGTGGCATGGTGAAATGTTGCCTTTCTGTCGCCCTTACAGGGCTTTGGTTATATCTTGCTCCTTACTCCCAGGGGCTAACGCCCCTGGCTATTAACTCTCGCCGCTTCGCGGCTATGGCGTACTTAATTTCCCGCCTTAACGCCCGTGGTTATTGACTTCCGCTCCTACGGAGCTGTTGTACTTCCACCTTCAATTCACCGGCGTTATCGTCCAATTCGGCGGCAGAATCGTTGATTTTAAGGAACAGAGTGCCGGATCGCGCGGGAGAGATGGTTGTGCCCAGGCCGACGGTTATGGGATTTAGAAAAACACTCGGGCTTTTCTCGTTCCCAGGTTCAGTCCGAGAATTCTCGTTCCCGGGCTCCGCCTGGGAACGCATAGAGGGATTTTCCGACCTCACGGCGGCCAGTAGGACGCCCAGCGGCCGGCCTTGATAATAGCGGATCGAGACTCCGCCGGGCTCGCACCACCAGATTTTCGGGTTATTTGCCACTTGATATCGGCCCGAGGCCTTTAGTTGATACTTAACGCCCGCCTGTAAGAAAATTCCGCTGTTTTGCCAGGCGCGATCGGCCGCTATGGCGACAACGCCCCCTTTTTCCGGCAGCGGTTTGCCCGGGGTAAAATCAATTGCCGTGCGCGGAACATCATAACCATATTCCAGTCCGGCGATAAACACCTGCCACTCTTCGCTTAATTGCTCCCAGTCGTTTTTGAAAACCTCGAACACATATTGGTTGAAGTCGCCCTGGCGCACGTGCTTGTAAAGTTCCCGGAACCGCTCGCGATACCGCGGATGCCGATCCAGGAAAGCGGCGGCGGCCCAACTCCAGGCATACAGCTCGGTTTCTTTTTGCAGATTACGCGGTCCCTCGATGACAGTGCGCAGCGATTGCGCCCGATTGTCTGCAAATGCGTCTTTAATTAGTCTTATACGTCCCCACTCCGGCACTTCCTCGCGGTTTTTGGGAAAATAATTGAGCTTTAGCCGGCCGTCTTTCAACTCATGCGTGGCGAGCATCTCGGCCATGCCTTCCATGTACCACGTCGGGCCGCAACCGCCCAGCACGGTGTTCATAAAACCATGCACTCCTTCGTGCAACAGCAGGTGGCGACGGTAATAATCGCTGGGCTGATCGTAAATCCAGAGTTCATAATTCCGCGAAAACCCGTGGGGAAAATCCGGCAAATCGCCGGGCAGCAGACCGGTTTGCGCGAATCGGGTTTTGTCTTTCATCAAAAAACCCGTCATGCTCCAGTTAGGCAATTCATCAGGCGGAACGTGGAAATATTCGCAATACTGCAAAAATGCCTGGTCGAAAAGCCGGGGCAAGCGGTCGATTTCCTTGCCGCTTACGTCAGTATAGAGCGTAAGCCGTTTGCCGGAGATTTTGCGTATGCCATAAGACAAGGCCTTTGTTTCATCGATGGTTCGCCGTTGCGGAGGAGTAACGATTTTGTCAGCCGGGGCCGCTTGGGCTATAGCAGATCGGCCGCAATAAAGAATACAACCCACCGGGACAAGAAAAACAATACAATAAATGCTGATTAGGCGGCTCATGGCTGAATCCGCTCGTTAAGTGGGTTTATTTGTGTAATTAAGGCTAGTGGATTGCAAAACACCTTTTAATATTATACGCTATCTTGCATAGCCAGAAAGGATATTTATGCAGGGAAAACCGAATCCGCAAAAATACGCAATCAACGATAATTGCGCGACCGACCAACCTTCGGTTGGTGCCCGTCGCGGCTTTACAATGTTAAATTTGCAATTTACAATTTGCAATTTACAATTTGCAATCTTACTGCTTGCAATGACCGGGTGTTGGTCTTCCTCGAAGCAAGAAGTGGTGGTTTACACGGCCCTGGACTCCGAATTCTCGCAGCCGATTTTCGACGATTTCACGGCCGCCGCCGGCATCGCCGTCAGGGCGAAATTCGACACCGAGTCGACCAAAACCGTGGGCCTGGCGGAGGCTATTCTGGCCGAACGCAACCGGCCGCGTTGCGACGTTTTCTGGAACAATGAGATCCTCAACACCCTGCGCCTCGAGCGCCAGGGGCTGTTGGAGGCCTACGATTCGCCCATCGGCCAATATTATCCGGCCGAGTTCCGTTCGCCGGAAGGGCTTTGGTACGGTTTCGCGGCCCGGGCCCGCGTGCTTATCGTCAACACCAACTTAATTCCAGAATCCGAAAGACCCAAGTCAATCGACGACCTTGCCGATCCGCGCTGGAAAGGCCGATGTGCAATGGCCAAGCCGCTTTTTGGCACCACGGCCACGCATGCGGCCTGCTTGTTCGCCGCCTGGGGAGACGAAAAAGCAAAAGCGTTTTTCAAACAAATAAAAGCAAACGAGGTGCGAATCGTTTCCGGCAACAAGCAAGTAGCGCTTGCCGTGGGCGGGGGACAATCGGCCTTCGGAATAACCGATACCGACGACGCCGTAATCGAGTTGGAAAAGGGCCTGCCGGTTGCGATCATATACCCCGATCAAGGCCCGGACGGCCTGGGCACCCTATTTATTCCCAATACATTGGCGATAATGCGCGGATGTCCGGATATGCAAAATGCCCGGCGATTAGTGGATTATCTGCTCTCGCCCGCAGTCGAGGAAAAACTCGCCAAAGGCGAAAGTGCGCAAATCCCCTTGAATCCGCAAGTGAAGGTAAAGATCCGCCTGGAAACGCCAAAAACCGTGAAGCCGATGCAAGTCGATTTCTCCGCCGCCGCGGGTAAGTGGGACGCCGCCGCCCAATTCCTACGCGATGAATTCACCGGCGGATAAAGGCATTACAGATCGGCACAACCAGCACAATCGTTCTTCTTGCGATAAATGTTTTTATTGCATTTTCACAAATAGTTTGCGCACGCGTTTCGTTTGTTATGGCGCCGGATTGAAATCATCCGGCGATTTGATTCGGGGCCGCCGTCGTATATTTTCCCCAAGCGACATATTCCTTTAGTCCGGCCGTGCAATGCGATCTTACATGGCGATTACCACGGTTCTTGCGCTATTGGCGGGGTAGTTCTATTCCGATAGTAACTCAGACTTCACTTTTAAGGAGTATGAAGATGAAACTGCTAAATTGGGTGGCATTGATTGCCATGAACTTGGCGATAATGTTTATCGCACTGGAAAATTCGACATGGGCAGCAGACTCGATCCGCCAGCCGGCCTCGGCTGCGCAGACCGCGTACGAATATGACAGCTATACGAACACGGATTCGTCTCAGGCGCGGCTTGGCGCCATCGAGTGGGCCGATACGAAGAAATCGCAGGAAACGCCCGCCGCTAAAGAGCCGTGTCCAAATTTGGCGAAAGAAACAGCGGCAAGCAATCAAATCTGTTGTCCGGCGCCGCCTGACCCGCCCAAACCTTGGCATATACCACAACCATGTTTCTTTCAGTGCCACAATATCGACATGGGCGGCTGGGTCCAACAGGGCATCACATTCAACAACCTCAGGCCCGCGGACGGATTCAACGGCCCTAATTACACGAACGATCTCGATCGCCAGTACCAATTGAATCAATTCTGGGTATTCTTCAATCGCCCGACAAACACCAACGGCTGCGGCATGGACCTGGGCGGCCGGATCGACGTAGTCGAAGGCACCGATTGGCGGTTCGGGCAATGTTTCGGCTTGGAAGACCGCTTCGACGACCCGAACTCGTTCTACGGCCTGATCCTTCCCCAGTTTTATGCGGAAGTGGCCATCAATGACTTAAAGATCAAATTGGGGCATTTCGCCACCTTCACCAGTTACGAAGTAATACCTGCGCCCATGAATTTCTTTTACTCGGACAGTTACATGATGGGCGGTTATTTCGATCCCTTGCTGGTCACCGGCTTGGAGTGCGATTACAAACTCAATGATAACTGGACCCTGATCGGCGGGATCAATCGCGGCTGGATGATGTTCGAGGATCCCACCAATACCTGGAATTTCCTCGGCGGCGGAAAATGGACCAGCGATGACAAGAAGCAGACCCTCTCGATAATGACCGACGACGGGCCCCAAATTGGTTTCACGGGATTGCATGAGCGCGACAGCGTTTATGTAGTTTATACAAATCAACTCACAGAGAAACTATTGTATGCCACGCAAATCGACGTGGGCCAGGAGAAAAACGGCTCCGTCGTCACTCCGGGACAAAACGCCAACTGGTTTGGCATGGAAGAAGTGTTTATCTACAAGCTGAACCAGAAATGGTCGGCGGGCGTGCGCTATGAATGGGTCGCCGACGAGCAAGGCTCGCGGGTTGCAGGCGTCGGCAATGTGCTGTTGACCGACAAAGGATGGAGCGGCAAGCCCGGTTTCGCCGGCAGCTTCCACGACGTGACGCTGGGCCTGAACTACCGGATGAATCCGAACTTCAACTTCCGTCCTTGTGTCCGCTGGGACGCATACGACGGACCGAGAAATCCCTCCGGAGAATATCCCTACGGCGACTTTATGCGGACCAGCCAATTCACCTTTGCAATGGACTTAATTACGACATTCTGATTGATATTTATTCCCGGCAAACCGCAAGGCGATTTCCCCCCATGGCGACATAAGGAAAATGCCCGCGGTTTGCTTATTTCTTGACGTATCTCCGCCGGCCTGTTAATATTTAGCCCCGGGTGAATACACCCGGGGTTGCGCGGAATACATCCAGCTTTTTCATTAACCCAGAAAATCACTGCCGTGAAAGACGCCCTGTTATCCATTTTGGCCCAGCATGGGCAAGAACATTTATTGGCCTTTTGGGATCGGCTAAACGAGGGACAGCGTCAGGACCTGGCCGGGCAGATCCGCAGCATCGACTTTGCCTTGCTCGATAGGCTTTATAGCCGGCGGAACGATCAAACCGGAGTCCGCGAGTTGGCCAACCGTGCCTCGCCACCGCCGGCGATTCGTCTGGACACTTCGCAAAATCCCTTTACGCCCCAGCAAGCCCGCCGCCGGGGACGCGAGGCATTGGCCGCCGGTCAAGTGGGAGCGATTCTGGTAGCCGGAGGGCAGGGGACCCGCCTGGGTTTCAATCATCCCAAGGGGATGTATTCGATCGGACCCGTGTCGCGCCGCACGCTATTCCAGATTCACGTGGAAAAAATCCTCGCAGCTTCGCGCCACAATGGGGTAAAAATTCCACTTTACTTGATGACCAGCCCAAAAACCCACGACGAAACTGTGGCCTTTTTCAAAGAGCATAACCGCTTCGGATTGCCCGAGGACGACCTGTTTATCTTTCGCCAAGGCGTCATGCCCGCGGTGGATGCGGCAACCGGCAAAGTGCTTTTGGAATCTCCATCTCGGATTGCGCTGAGCCCGGACGGGCACGGCGGCATGTTGGCAGCGCTGGCCGCAAGCGGCGGGCTCGACGACGCCCGGCGCCGCGGAATCGGCCAATTGTTCTATTTCCAAGTCGATAATCCCTTAATAGACATCTGCGGGCCGGAATATATAGGCTACCACATTCTGGCCAACTCGGAACTCACCTCCCAGGTAATCGCCAAGCGCGATCCGATGGACAAGGTGGGAAACGTGGTGCAGGTCGATGGCCGGTCGCACGTGATCGAATACAGCGACCTGCCCGACGACGTGGCCCGGCGCCGCAACGCGGACGGTTCGCTGTCCATCTGGGCAGGCAGCATCGCGGTCCACGTATTAGACACGGCCATGCTGGCGCGAATGGCCGAATCGGCCGATGGCCTGCCGTTCCATTATGCCCATAAAAAAGTGGCCCATATCGATGCCGGCGGACGGCCGGTCGAGCCCAAGGCGCCCAATGCCATCAAGTTCGAGCGGTTCATTTTCGATCTGATGCCTTTTTCGGCCAATGCGATTGTCGTGGAGATAGATCCTCGCGAGGGATTTGCCCCGCTGAAAAACGCCTCCGGGACCGCATGCGATACGCCGGAGATGGTGCAAGGTATGATGATCGCCCAGCACGCCCGGTGGCTGAAACAAGCCGGGGCCGAAGTGTCCGCAGACGTGCCCGTGGAAATTTGCCCGCTATTCGCCTTGGATGCGGAGGAATTAGCCCTAAAAATCCTGCCCGGCACGCGGGTAACCAGGCCAACGTACTTTTCTTAATGCCAGTCGATAAAAACCGCTTGCGGTTTCGCGCTATATAAGCTTTTGTCAAAGTATTTGGAATGAATAGCGCGACCAACGGTCGCGGCTTTATGGAATTACTTCCCCCCGGGGCCTTGCTTCATTAGATTATTGAGATCCAATGCCGGATTGGCGGGAGACAAGGCGTCGTTGTCGGCATTGCCGGCCTTTGCGTCTTTCTTGTCTTTTTTCTTGATGATATCGTCGTGCCCCAGGCGGATTTTACGATACACGTCGTCGGAAATAATGTAATACCAATCGGCGAATCGGGCGTTTAGTTCCTCGGCGTGTTTTTTGCCGGCGGCCAGTTTTCCCTCGTACTCCTCTTGTTTCCGCTTGTTTTCCTTTTCGACCTGCTGGCGCTGGGCCTCGATGGATGGCTTTTCCGCGGCTTTTTCGGCGGGCTTTTCATCCTTCCTCGGCCGGTTTCTCCCCGGGTTTAACCGCTTCTTTCGATTCGGCGGCGGGTTTGGTTTCAGCCTCCGGCTTGGCCTCGGGCAGCGGCTCTAATTTCGGCTTAGGGATCGCCTCCGGATTGAACTCGGCCATTACGAATAAATAGCGATTCTGCCCAGCGACGGGCTTTTTCCCTTCCTTCTCCTGACCTTCCTTTTGATCCTTGTCTTTTTCATCTTGCTTGGCCGATCCGGCGTCGCTGCCCTCGGCTATTTCGCCGAAGCGCAGCACATATTCCACGCCGTCTTTCATCAGCGAGCGGACTTCGCCCTCCTTGGAGCAAATTTCAACATCGCCGCCCGCTTTTGTCATGGCCACGATGAATCCCCGCGAGGCCAGGGTCAGAATCGCCTCTTTTTTGTTCATGAAATCGGCCGAAGCCTTCAGGTCCGCGCTGATTCCATCCGGCTTCCGCGCCACGTCGACTATTTTCAAATCGTCCAAGGCGTTTTTCAATTCATCGATCTTGGCGACGTTCAGTTCCTCGTCGTCGGCCATCTTGACCGGCGAAAGGACGCCCTTTTTATTTGCCCGGCGGTCCTCGATCAGTTTCCAGTGCGGGTCGCCTTGTTCGTTGTACTGCAGGACTATTTCACCGCGGTTTTCTCTTTCCAAACCGAGCTGGCCCTGTTCATCCATTCCCAGTGCCGAGGAATAATCGCGCACCCACAGCCGGTCGAGGTCCCAGGCGTTCATTTTCAGGATGTTTTTTTCGATCCAGCGGTCGAAATTCGTGGACAGATTCGCCGTGCTGATGGCGGCGGTATATATCGGGTCCTGGCCCGCGCGGCGAACGTACCGCAGACCCGGCCGGCCGGGGACTTCCTTGCCGACGATAAGCGACAACAAATCCTTGCCGCTTTTATCGCGGATGGTGACTCGCATGCCCACCCCTTTTGCGCCTGCTTTGAGCGTCTTTAGATCCGGATCGATCACGCCGAATTTTTCGTGGTCGGCCTGCGTGTCGCCTTCCACGCTGAGGATTTTAAGTCCCATCAGCGCAGTGGCCGCATTGGCGACTTGTTTTTCGGCATCGGCCGGATAATCGCTGTGCGAGGGGATAGACCAGCGGGTCTTGCCTTTGACGTCTACCAGGGCCACTTCAAATGGATGCACCGTGGCCGTGGATTCATCGTACTCGGTAATATCCAAGCTTGTAGCCGCCAAGGGATCGAAATCGGCGGTGAGCGTTTCGCCCACGGACTTATTAGGGCTGCCGCTCCAGTCGCCCGGCCGGCTGATCCACGCAATCAGCGCCAATGCCGCGGCTATTGTCACTAAGGTAATCGTTTTCGCGTTCTCGTTCATTTGTAACCTCAAAATATCACAAAATTATTCAACACGGAGACACGGAGGGCACGGAGAATCAATTTAGATTTTTGATTTAATAATAAATAACTGCATCATGTGTTTTTTAATTGTTAAAAATAGTCGCAGGAAAAGCTCCGGGAATAAACTTACAATATTCTCCTCCGTGCTCTCCGTGCCTCCGTGTTGAAATAAAAAATACTCGATTATCGCAATCGCGACTTTGCCACGCCCTCGCGTTCGCGCTTTCGCCGCAGCGTAAACACCACGATGGCCACCAGCAAAGGCGGAATCGGCGGGATAAGCAACGCCATTATCTTATACTGTTTCTGAAATTGCTGCTTCTCTTGATTCAGATTAGTCTCGATTTTATCATACTTTTGTTTTCTTTCCCTTTTTTTCTGTTCCAGCGATACTTCCATCTTGCGGTTGAGTTCTTGTTGCTTCATTTGCAATTTTATTAATTGTTGCATCGGATCCGCATCTTTTTGATTTTGCAGATCTTTTAACTGTTCTTCCATTTCTTTTCTCGCATCATCTTCATCTTTTTGCACGCCGTTTAAATAATCTTCATGCGCCTTGGCCGCTTCGTCCTGGGCGGCTTGGGTTTCTTTTTCGATGCGCGTCATCGTGTGGTGCCGCGGGCGGCGCTTGCGGATCTCGATGAAGCGCTCGTCGCCGGCCAGCTTGTCAAGCACGTTGAGGATGAAGGCCACGTTGTCGAATTGGAAATTGATTTCGTTTTCCTGCGATTCGCCCATTTCGCGCAACTGGAAAAAGGCATCGGAAAGCATGTCAATGTCGGCCACCAGCACCACGTGCAGGTCGACTTCCTTGGGCGGTTTGGTCTCGGTCGGCTTTTTCTCCCCGGCCGAACCTTTTGCCTCGTCCTTTTCGTCAGCGGGTGGCACTGGCTTAGCCAGTGGCACAGGCTTGATTTTGCCTTCGATTTCCGCGGCCAGCGTATACTCGCCGAAAGTCGGCACCTGGCGGCGATCCTCGTTCAACTCGCCGCGGCCGCCGAAGGGCGACATTTGCATCACCTCCGCCACCCGCACCACGCCCGTCTTTTTGCCCGTATTGGCCAGGGGGATGAATTTCATCGGCGAGGCGTTCAGCTTTGCCACCGAGCCGGGGAAGGGGAAAAGCACCTGTTGCAGGCCCAAACTGATATTGTCTTCGGTCCCAAACGGCTGGACATTCTCCTTGTCTTCATCCTTGTCCACGAAAACGAATTCCTTGGGGAAGAAACCGGCCTTCTTATAAGGATTGTAATTCTGCCAGACCACGTCGTTGGCCATGAAGTCCACGCCCAGCAAGCTCCATAGCATGCGGATGTCGCCCTTGGGCTGGGGCCGGCTGCCCATGAACATGGCCTCCATGCCGCCGGGCGGGCGCTTGGGCATGATCGTGCCCGGCACGTTGCTGAAGTACGGCAAGGGATCCTCGAAAATCGCCGTGGGTTGGCCGTTTTCCACGGCAGTCACGAAATTATTCATCTCCTCCGGCCCGAGCGTCGAGGGCTGCACGGCCAATAGCACGTCGTATTTATCGGTTATCGGTTGCGCCGGATTGACCTGCACCACGTCGTATTGTTTTTCCAATTCGTCGATGATGGTCCAGTTTCCACCCGAGCCGGGATTCATGGGATTCATGCGGCCGAAAACCTGGGCGTCGGTGGCCAAAACTCCCACCCGCTTCCGCTTCTCCTGGGTCACTGTGCCCAGCGAGCGGATAAGCTCGTATTCCACGGCCGTGCCGCGATCGATGAAGGGGAGGAGCACCTTCTCCAACCCGCAGGTTACGGCCACGGACATGAAGATGTTGTCGAAGGACATCACGCCGTGCTGCCTGGTGGGAACGCGCTTGGGTTCGATGCCGAATCGTTTTTCCGCCAGGCTGGCCTCGTCGCTTAAAGGTTCGGTGCTATGCACGGTCACGCGGATCATGCCCTGGCCCATGGCCTGGAATTCCCGCAAAGTCGTCAACAGGTTCAAACGCGTTTGCACGTAGGCCTCGGGCACGTCCGGGCTGATGAAGGCGTCGATCTGCACCGGATGCTGGAATTTCATGTGGGCCAGCATTGCCTTGGTCTGCGGGGCCAGCGAACTGAGTTGTTCGCCCGTGACATCCCAGCGGGCATCATGCCGCCCGAACATGACCGTGACGCCTACGGCAATCACCGCCAAAGACATGAATCGCAAGGAATAATGGACGCCCATTGCGCCGCCCCGCCGGCCGGTGACCCAATGCCGGCGCTTGATCAGCACCATGCTCAGGTACAGCATCACCGCCACGATCGAGAGAAAATAAATTATGCCGGAGAGCGAAATCAGTCCGTGGCCGAAATCGGCGAATTGCTCGCCGATTGAGAAACTCTTAAGCGGGGCCGCCGACTTCGGACCTAAAAGCACCTCGGCCGCCGAGGCAAATACCAACGGTATGTTGAACAGCACGCCCAAAATATAACTCACGGTCAAATTGCTCGTCAAAAACGAGGCCGTCATGCCGATGGCCAGCATCGCCAGCCCGATAAGCCAATAACCGAAGTACGTGCCCAGAAACAAACCCACGTCCGGATCGCCCAGCCACTTCAATACGGTGAAGTTGCAGATCAGCGAGAACACAAGCGCGACGCTGAATATGGCCACCGCGGCGAGATATTTGGCCATCACGATCTGGAAATCGCCGGCCGGACTCGTCAGCAGCAGTTCGTCGGTGCCCTGGCGCCGCTCCTCGGCCCAGATGCTCATGGTAATCGAAGGGATAAAGACCAGCATGATGATCGCGAATCCGAAGCGGAAACCCAAAATTTGGATTCCCCAACTGAGCTGGTCCAAATTCGCCAGGTTATTGTTGAAAAAGTCGGGCGGCCAAAAGGCCGACGCCGCGCACATCAATACGAAAACGCAGATAAACAGGTAACCCGTCGGATTGGCGAAATAACTGACGAAGTTCCGTTTAAAAACGGCGAATGGAACGCTGATGTTCATGGTTTAAAAGGGTTCAGGGTTCGGGGTTCTATTTTTAGTGGGCAGTGGTCGGTGGACAGTGGGCAGTGAGTCGATTATTTTTCACTGTCCACCGTCCGCTGCCCACTGTCCACTCATAATTTCTCAAACTGCGGCGAGTTGGCTGCTTAAGCGGCGGAAATGCTCATCCAGGGGCTTGCCGTCCCGGGTCAATTCCTTGATCGACCCGTCGAAGACCAATCGTCCCTCGTCGATGAACAACACCCTCCCGGCCATGGCCGCGACCTCCTGCAAAATGTGCGTGGAAAGCAAGATCGTCTTGCTCTGGCCCAACTTGCGGATGGTTTCGCGGACCTCGTGGATTTGGTTCGGGTCCAGCCCGGCCGTGGGTTCGTCGAGGATCAGCACGTCGGGTTCGTGGAGCAAGACCTGGGCCATGCCCACCCGCTGCCGATAACCCCGCGAAAGCTTGCCGATAGGCTTGCCGATCACGCTGCCTAAATCGCAGAGTTCGATTACGGCTTCGATGCGTTCCTGTTTTCGCGTTCTGGATAGCCCCCGGGCGTCGGCAAAAAAGCTCAACAGGCTCCGCGGCGACATGTCGGTGTAAAGCGGCCCGTTTTCGGGCAGATATCCCAGTCGCGCCGACCCGGCCAGCCGGTCTCGTCCCATATCGTGCCCGGCGATCCGCGCCGCGCCGGCGGATGGCGCCAGATACCCGGTCAGCAATTTCATGGTAGTGCTTTTGCCGGCACCGTTGGGACCGAGAAAGGCCACCACTTCGCCTTTATGGATTTTGAAAGTTACGTCTCTGATTGCGGCAAAATCGCCAAAAAACTTGGAAAGCCCCTCGGCTTCGATCATGGCCGGACCTTGCTCGTGGGTCATCACAACTTACTCCAGAATTTAGTAGGGTGCGTGCAACGCACCGATTCTAGGGGGCGTGCAACGCACCAAAATTCATCACTGTCAAAATGGGTGCGTTTCACGCACCCTACATATTCATATGCAGGCAAATCAAACCGGAAAGAAACCGGCCAGGGCATGATTAAAGGGGCCTAGTATAACATATTTCCCAAAAAATCCCCAACCCCCTCCAATATAGGTATTGGAAAAATACCAGAACCTTAGAAAAAACTTAAAAACTCATCTTCCGGATCGACTCGGAAACTACCCGATTCTCATACGTTTCCGTCAAGAAAAAGGATCGTGAACATGCTATCAAATGAAAGTTTTGGGCGGAGCCACGTCTAATAAACCGCTTTTTGACGAAATTTACCCTGTATATTAAATCAATGGGAGAGATATACAGAGATATACCATGAGAACGCCACTCACGACTTTTTTCCACCGATTATCAAGGCCCGCCATTTAAGATGGGATCACAGGGATTTTTAGCCGGGAATTGCACTTGATTGCCTCTAGCCGACTGGATAACATTACCCCCCTTTAAAGAATGGATTCTTCAAGAAGGGCAGACAAACCCTGCATGGACATTGGGTAATGTTGAGTATGCGGTTTCGCGGCAAACTTTTAGCGCCTGCATTCATTGTGCTAATCTGCGGATATTCTCTTGTCAGCATATACCGCTTTCAAAAAGAAATGTGGTGCGAGTACAAAACTCAAAGCTCATCTTTGCCGCAGCAATTTGTCTCCAAGTACGAGCCTCTCCGGCCTCT
>JBEKSO010000070.1:0-12579 GCA_049516935.1 Thermoguttaceae bacterium | reverse complement strand
ATGTCTAGCCAAATTTCCGCCAGCCCAGAGTCAGATTCCGGTTCCATCTTCTTCATGTCGATCTGGAACCCGCGTACTTTCTTGCCGCCTATTTCCTTTGTGCCCAGTTCGCGATCGGCCTTGCCGGAAAACCTTCCCAAATTTTCAAGCTCTTTGTCGGCAAAAACTGACGCTTCTTGGGGTTCTTTCGTGCGGCGGTAATACTTTTTCTCCTGGTGATCGATAGTTATACTCGGCTTATCAAAGGGGATAATTTCCGTCTCATTCGGACCGGGACCTTCCCACCCTGGATCAATGGTCTCAAGCCGCGATGAGCCGGGAGCAACCCAATAGATAGTATGTTTGTATTCATTAACGAGCGGTTTTCCAGGTATCGGATGGCTTTTCTTTATTTGTATAATCAAGGAGTATTTAATCGATTTTGCCTTTCGGATGTTCTCCGCCATCTGTTCCATTGCCGATAACGGTTCTGCAACAAGACTTCCCCATAACAAAAGGAGTCCCAGCATGGCCACTACACCGATGCCACATAGTGCAATCCGCTGTCTCGTGGAAAGTTCTCCTATCCAATGCGCAATTCGATTCCGAGTCCTTGCAGGCTCCAACGGCCGATTTGCCGGCAGAACCGCCATAAGCCGCTCTCGGGCTCCTTCGTGTCCACTATCGAACTTGGTATGGCCCGCCGTCAGTTGACGCACGAGCGACCGCATTGACTCCCCACGCGCCCGGCATAAGGTACATTCTTTTAAATGCTCATTCAGATCGGCATCCTCGGTCAATCCCAAGGCAAGTCGCGCTATTTGTTTTTCAGATAAACAAGCCATTTATTTTGCCTCCTTCCTCACTTCACGGCGGCGAACCAGGGCGGCCAATCGTGCCAGGGCACGTTCCAAAAGGGCATACACTCCGGATCGCGAAAGGCCGAGCAGTTTGGCCGCCTCCCGCACATCGCACTCTTGAAGGAAAAATGCGTGTATGGCAATCCGTTCCCGCTCCGGCAGTTCGGCAAGACGCCGCATCACAAGTTCGGTTTCCTCGGCGGACTCAATTGTGCCTACTACATCCGAATCGAACGGAACTTCCAACGCATCGTCGCCAAAAAACTGATGCCGGTCGCGGCGGATGCTTCGCCTCCGCTCCCTGGCCACCTGCCGGGCAATGCCCACGATCCAGCGGCCGAACCGATCCGGCTCGCGCAGCCGGGCAAGGTTTTTGTACGCCCGCAGGAAACACTCCTGCGTCATGTCCTGAACCATGGGCCAGTCCATCGCCACGCCGTAGACAACCGCCCTGACCAGCCGGGCATATCTGTCGTAAAGGCAAGCGAACGCCTCGCGGTCGCCCGCCAGGGCTTTGGCCACCAGGTCGGCGTCTGTGGGAAGGTTGATTGCCATGGTCCGTATACTATACTAGTGGCCGAGGAAGCGGATACGTCCAGATGAAAGTGTTTTTTTATTTAACCCCGTGTGAATACACCCGGGGCCTGGGGAAAAGTATCCTCTTATCTTCTTAACCCCTCGTGTATTCACGAGGGGCTAAATGTTAATTTCAGGGAACACGATGCTAATTCTTTGGGAAGCGCGTGTTGCCGACACGGCGGGTCAGGCCGAGGCGATCAAGATAATCCAACATCGGCAGAGCGAATTTCCGCGTGGTATCCAAGAGATATTTAAATTGCACGCTTTCCAGGCGGCCTTCTTTTTGAAGATGGGTAATGAGGATTTCCCGGGCGCGATTCACCGCCTCAGCATGAAAGAGCACGCCCTTTTCCACTTCGACCAGACGCCCGTGCTCGCAAAGAATTTTCAAGATTTTTTCAACCTTTTCCCGCGCAATGCCCGTTTGTACTGCGATATCTTCAAGACTAGGCGGATGAAATGTCTGATCTAGAAACAATCTATCTATCTTGTCCAATAGCCCGGCGTCTTCGTCGCGGAATGTGCTGCGATGCCCGGGCAGGGCCAGACGCTGATTGGTTTCCACTAGCCGGCCATCGTTCTTCAATCGGGCAACCAGACCGTCAAACACCAATTTATCGATTGCCGACGACAGGCGAAGCTGCTCCGCGGCCGGTCCCGGGCTCTCGGGCAACTTGCAGTGGAAATCGGCGACCAGGCCCAGAATCTTCTTTTCGACCTCCGCCGCCGTATCGCGATGAATGTAAACGCCCGGGGATAATGTAAGAATTGTTTTCTGTTCCGCCAAATCCGAGAGAATATTTTGCAAGCGGTCGCGGGGCACTTTGGCTCGCACGGAAACGGCTTGCTCACTGACAGCCGGCGACTCGGCTCTGCGCAGGCAATACTCCACAAAGCGGCGTTCGTCCGGCATCGCCTCGGCCCGATATTGTAAGTCTTCATATACTCCCGAATGGCTTCCTTTCAGGCGACGATCGACCGCCTCGACTATCCGCCCGCCGCCGATGGTCCGCACCGGCGATGGAGTGCGGATGATGAAATAGTCGCCCGGGCCGGCCACCAATGGAGTTTTCGCCCTGACCTGAATAAGACCTTCGGCCCCGCCTTGCATGTGGTTGCCCTTTAGCGGATAGAACATGGCAGCCACATCGGACGTGCCGGTGTGGAATTTCACCTCGGCCCCGCTTTTCAGGAACAACTTGTCCCGGGGCAGCAGGCGCAGCGAGCACACGAACCATTCTTGCGGTGCGAAATAGCCGGGCAGGGTAAGAACGTCGCCGCGACGGATTGTCCGATGGTCCCAGTGGCCCACGTTAAGCGCCGCGCATTGGCCGGCCATGACCGCATCGCTCGCCTGGCCATAGACCTCGATCCGGCGGATCCGCCCGGCAAGATTATCCGGCAACAGTACCACTTCATCGCCCGCACGCGCGGAACCCGAGACCGGGATGCCTGCCACAACGGTTCCATAGCCCTGAACGGAGAACGCCCGATCGAGCGGCATGCGAAATACGCCGTCGGTCCGCTTGGGTTTTATCCCCCGAACCAGGTCCCAAAGCGATTCCAGGAAGCGATCGAATCCCTCGCCGCTCACATTGGAGACGGGAAGAATCGGGGCCGCTTCAAGAAACGTGCCTTGGAGGAAATTTGCCACTTCAGCGCATACGGCCTGGCGACGCTCCGGTTCGACACGGTCGATCTTGGTCAAGGCCACGATTCCATGCCGGACGCCCAGCAAGGTGAGGATTTCCAGATGTTCGCGGGTTTGCGGCATTACGCCGTCGTCTGCGGCCACCACCAGGATCACGCCGTCCATTCCGCTTGCCCCGGCGACCATGGTTTTTATGAAATTTTCATGGCCGGGCACGTCGACGATGCCCACTTGCATGTCGGCGATTTTGCACGGGGCAAATCCGAGATCGATGGACATGCCCCGCTCTTTTTCCTCTTTCAGCCGATCGGTGTCGCATCCGGTAAGGCATTTTACCAGCGCGGTTTTTCCGTGATCTATATGACCCGCCGTGCCAAGCGTGATATTTACTTGCTGCAATGCAATATCTCCTTACAAAATGAACAGTAAGGTTATTTTACTTGACATACTTGCACACAATCAAGCCAGCCGGAATACATGACGTTTTTGAATTTAAAAATAGTCCGCGTTCGTTTATTTTCCTGCATTATTGCATAAATTTAAGAGGCCTGTAGCATAGAATATACGAATCGGGTATAAAGCAAATGGGGTCCCCACATACTAACGTTTTACTATCAGGTGCTTTGATGAAAGGTATCGCCAACGTCGGTCTTAGCGACGTACAAGCTGTTTACAGCGGCCCGGAGGGCGATTTGTGGGAACTGGTGATGGGTCAACAGATCCACATCGGCGGGTTCCAGTCGTCCATGGACCTGGCAGAAAAAGCCGGCATCGGTCCGGGCACGACCGGCGTGGATCTTTGCTGCTGCAACGGCGCGGGCATGCGTTTCCTGGTCCGCTTCCGCAACGTGGCGCGGATGACGGGCGTGGATGCCACGCAAACCGTAGTCGAGCGCGGGCGCAGCCGCTCGAAGGCAGAAGGTCTTGCCGATCGGATCACATTTACCTTGGCCGATGCCTGCAACACCGGCTTGCCCGGAGCAAGAGCCGATTTTGTCTGGGGCGAAGACGCCTGGTGTTACGTGGTTGATAAAAAGCAATTGATCGCCGAAGCGGTACGGCTGGTTAAGCCGGGAGGGACGATTGCCTTTACCGACTGGGTCGAAGGCCACTCGCCGCTTATCGACGGCGAATCGGAGCGATTTTTGAAATTCATGAAGTTCCCAAACATTTTCGATATTGAAAGTTACGCCTCACTCTTGGCCAGGAATGGATGCGACGTGCTTGTGGCTGAAGATACCGGCAGGTTCGCGCCCTGCGTGGACCTGTATCTAAACATGCTCAATATGCAACTGACATACGACGCCTTGCGAATCATCGGTTTTGACATTCCCATGATGGAGGCGTTGGGGGCCGAGATGAACTTCACGCGCGAACTTGCCCATGGGGGCAAAATCGTGCAGGGGCTTTTTGTGGCCCGAAAGCGGGCCTAGTTCTAATTTATTTCGACTAATATTGCAAATTGAAAATTGCAAAATGCAAATTGCAAAATGAACAAGAGAATGCAAAATGGTTGAGTCATGTTGTAATTCACAAGCCGTCGCGACCGGCCAAGGCCCTCTCGCCTGGTTCGAGAGGATGATCGAACATTGCCTTGAGTTTGCAAAAACGGAGAAGTCGGCCGGCCGGCCGGTGGTCGGAATAATGTGCGAATACACGCCGCGGGAGTTGATCATGGCCGCCGGGGCGGCGGCGGTCTGTCTTTGCGGCGGCTCGGCCAAGACCATCCCGGCCGCCGAGCAGCATTTGCCGGCCAATCTTTGTCCGCTTATCAAGTCCACATACGGATTTCACGTCGAGCGCAGCAATCCGTTTCTGGAAATGGCCGATCTTGTGGTGGGCGAAACCACCTGCGACGGCAAGAAAAAAATGTACGAATTGATGGCCGAATCCCGGCCCATGTACGTCTTGGAACTGCCGCATAAATCGGGCGATGACGAGGCCCTTGAATATTGGGTTCGGGAATTGCGGAAATTTCGCGACTTTTTATCGAAACGTTTTAACACCGAGATCACCGACGAGAAAATCCGTAAATCTATCCGCGCATTGAACCGCGAACGTGCCCTGCGCCGCGAATTAGCCGGGCTTATGAAGTCCGATCGCCCGCCGCTAAGCGGCCGGCAATTGCTCGACTGCAAATGCAGTATTTGGGCCATGCCCGAGGCCCTGCGACAGTACGAATTAGTAATCGCTGGATTTCGCGGCAAGGCAACTTCAGAAGATAGTGCAAATAGCCCTCACCCTAACCCTCTCCCAAAGGGAGAGGGGACTAAGCGGAATGTCCGCGTGCAAATGACCGGCGTGCCCATGGTCCACGGCGCGGAACGCGTGCTGGATATAATCGAGAACTGCGGCGGAACCGTGGTGGCCATGGAAAACTGCACGGGCTTGAAGCCGCTCTTGGACGACGCGGATGAGAATGCAACCGATCCGCTGCGGGCAGTGGCCGAAAAGTACTTCCACCTGCCCTGCTCGGTCATGACGCCCAACGACCGCCGCTTGGAAGTCCTGGGCAATATGGCGAAGGACTATCGGCCCGAATGCATCATCGAACTGATATGGCAGGCCTGCCTGACTTACGACGTGGAATCGCATCGGATCAAACGTTTCGCCGAAGAGGAATTGCATCTGCCGTACCTTCGCATCGAAACCGATTACTCGCCCTCCGACTCCGCCCGGATCGCGGTCCGCGTGGAAGCCCTGTTCGAAACCGTGCAGGCCAAACGATCTTAACCTCCCCTCTACCTTTGGGAGAGGGGCCCGGGGGTGAGGGCAGTAAAAAAGGCTGAACATAAAAAAATCAAACGACAACATTTTTGGATTTATAAAATCCCTCACCCTAACCCTCTCCCAATGGGAGAGGGGACCGCTCATGAAAACAATCGCCTATAGCAGCCCGTTTGTTCCGGCCGAATGGATTTCGGCCCATGGTCTGCGCCCGCATTGGCTGCGTCTGGGGACGGCGTCGGGCGGATCGCATATCTCGGTCACACGCGGGGTCTGCCCTTATGCCGGGGCGCTTATCGACAAGACATTGTCGGGCATCGAGGCCGACGCCCTGGTGCTGACGACTATATGCGATCAGATGCGCTATGCCGCCGCCGTTCTTGAAAGCCGCGGCAGTTGCCCGATCTTTCTTATGAACATTCCTTCCACCTGGCAAACTGTCCAGGTCCGGAAACTATACCTTGATGAACTTAAACGACTGGGCCGATTCCTGGTGCAATTGGACGGAAAGTCGCCGCGGGACGATGATTTGGCCGAGGCCATGCTGGCGTATGATCGCGCGCGTGGTTCGCTGATAGCATCCCGGGGCATGATATCGGCCGGAGAGTTTGCCCAAGCGGCGGCCAAAGTTCGCGGTTCTGTGATTGATATAACCAATCCGACCAGCGGCAGGCCGCCATACAATGGAAATGGAGTAGCCCTGGCGGTTCTCGGCGGTCCGCTTATGGAGCCGGATTATACATTCTTCAACTTGATAGAGCAGGCCGGCGGCCGCGTGGTGCTCGATGCCACGGAAGGCGGCGAGCGAACCCTGCCCAGGCGGTTTGATCCAGAGAAACTATCATCCGATCCCATGCGGGAATTGTCGGAGGCTTATTTCGATTGTATTCCAGACGCCTTTCGCCGGCCCGACAGCGGGCTTTTCGAATGGCTCGGTCGCGAATTGGCTGCCCGCCTGGTACGCGGGATCATCTTCCGCCGCTATGTCTGGTGCGACCTGTGGCATGCGGAGTTGCATCGCTTGAAAAAATGGAGTCCCCTTCCGGTGCTGGAAATCGAGGCAGGTTCAGACAATACCGCTGCCTCGAATCGCGTGCAGGGCCGAATTGAAGCCTTTTTGGAGATACTCGCATGAACGACACTGCCAGGCAGATCACCCTTGATGAGTGGGACAGGCGATACGCCGAACTCCGTGCGGCGGGATTGCGCGAGCCCGAATACGGCGGTCCGTTGGGCAGGCACGTGGAGGACGGCGATCTGCGCCTGCAAAAACTCCGCATGGACAACTCGGCGGCAGCGCTAAGGTTGTGGAACTTTTTTCTTTCCGAAGAAGACCGCCTGCATCGATGCGTCGCACAAGGCAAGAGGCTTGTGGGGACCATGAAAGACCTGGGCACCGTGCCGGTCATGGCGTATTCCTTGAGCAATCTGGTGGCTTTTTATCCGGACGGGGCTTGGTGGCTGCCCTGCGTGATGGAGTGCAGCACCGGGCTATTGGAGATTGCCGACTCGCTGGGGATCGACGAGTCGTTTTGCCCAGTGCGGGCCTTGCTGGGTGCGTTTGTGAAGCAGGAAAACTTTCCCCTGCCCGGACTGCTTATATGCAGCGTCGGAGCGACTTGCGACGATTTTTCGGCGATTGCCCAGCGTTTGGAGTCGCTTGGTTTTCCCATCCTGTGGTGGGAAATTCCGCACCGCCGCCGGCCCGAGCCTTTCGAGGCGGCCGTAGAGCTTCCAGGCGGATTCCAAGCGCCCGCCGATCAGGCGGCCTTTGTAAAATCCGAACTCCAGCGGGTCCGGGAGGCATTGGAAGCATACTCGGGCGAACGCCTAAGCGACGAGTTGCTTTCGGCCGGGATCGAACGAGCAAACCAGGTCCGCTCTTTGCTCAGGGCTCTAAGGCAACGCGTTTATTGCGCAAATCCCTGCCCCTTGCCAGCCCTTGAAATGCTGATTGCCGAGATGCTTGCGATCCATTTCTGTTCGGATCATAATGAAACAATCCAAGTTTTGACGGAACTACTGGATGAGGTTGACCGCCGAGTGCAAGCCAACGTTGGCGTGCTGGCGCCCGACGCCGTAAGAGTTTTTTGGGTGAACCCGGTGGCCGATCTCAGGGCGATGAACCTGCTGGAAGACGCCGGCGTCCGGTTATGCGGCGCCGACTACATGATTTGCCACGCCTTGGACGCCATCCCCGGGGATTTACCGCCCATGGAAGCCCTGGCCCGCACGGCTCTGGCCGACACAATGGTTGGCTCGGCAGCGGATCGAGCCCAGCGGATATGCACCGATATTGCCCGCTTCGGCGCGGAAGCATTGGTTATTTCACGCATTCCAGGGGCAAGCCATTGTGCCATGGAAGCGGCGGTGATCGGCGAGGTTGTTCAGGCGCGGATCGACATCCCCATCCTGGAAATCGAAGTGCCGCCGCTGACCGATGCGATTGAGCCGACCCTGCGCACGCGCTTGGAAGCATTGGTCGAAATCGTAAGGGAGCGCCGTCGTAAGATCGATAATTGTTCATGAAATATATCCACCTTGAGATATGAAAAAGCCCTCACCCTAGCCCTCTCCCAAAGGGAGAGGGGAGATTGTTTATGATTTTCGCGGGAGTTGACGCCGGATCGAGAACCACCAAAGTTGTGCTGCTGGACTCCGGCCGCCTCGACATGGTGGCGGCCGGCGTGGTGGATCAGGGCATCGATCAGGATGAGTTGGCCGGCAATCTGTTCAAGCGATTGCTGCGCGAGAATAGCATCGACCGGGAACAAATCGGCGCGGTCGTGGGCACGGGCTACGGGCGCAAACTAATCAGTTTCGCCGATAAAACGATCACTGAAATTACTTGCCAGGCCTGGGGCGTTCGCCATCGCGTGCCCGACGTGCGGACCGTCATCGACATCGGCGGGAAGGACAGCAAGCTCATGCGGCTCAACAAAGATGGAACCGTCGGCGATTTTGTGATGAACGACCGCTGCGCGGCCGGGACCGGGCGTTTCCTGGAAATGCTGGCTACGCAACTGGGCGTTAAGCTGGATCGTCTCGGCCAGTTGGCCGGGCAGAGCCGCGATCCGGCCATCATCAGCAGCATGTGCGTGGTCTTCGCCGAAACGGAAATCATCGGGCTTTTGGCCTCGGGCACTACTCCCGCCGACATTATAGCAGGCGTATTAACGTCGATTGCCACGCGCGTGGCCGCGATGTCGGGCCGGGATTTGGCGTCTCCCATCGTGCTGACCGGCGGCGTGGCAATGGTTCCAGGCATGGATGCCGCACTAAACGCGATCTTGGGTGAGAAGATCTTAGTCGCGCCGCAACCGCAATTGACTTGCGCGCTGGGGGCGGCCATTCTCGCCTGGCGGCAGTCGAACGGCTTCGGGACGCCGGCAATGTAATATCCGTTTGCTTGCACGATTATTATGCAAATGATAAAATGGAGATTACTTTTAATTTATAACTGATTATTGACCTTTGCCTGGCAAATGGACCATTAAATAGTGGGGCAGATTGCTAATCTGCCCAAAAAAGGCAGGTTGGCAACCTGCCCCACGAATCATTGCCCAGGCAAAGGTCAATAAGTATATAGTTACGGTGTCGCAATGAAGGACATGGAGAAGCGCAAACGGGTGATGGCCCGCTCGATGCGGTTGGGTCACTGCATTTGCAATTACAGGAAGCCTTGTCCTTGCGACATCTTGCGGGAAAAAGATATTTGTCCTTGCGCCGGCGAGCGAGTGGACGGCCACGTCGGGCCGGTGCGACTGATGGATCTGGTCGAGAGCGCGGGCTGCGCTTCCAAAATCGACGAAGCGACGCTGAAGCGAGTGCTTCGAGGACTTCCTTTTCTCGACGATCCGCGAGTGCTTGTGGGGGCCCCGGCCGGCGACGACGCGGGCGTGTATAAGCTCGATGACAACCTGGCCCTGGTGCAAACCGTTGATGTCTTCACTCCATCGGTGGACGATCCCTACACATTCGGGCAGATCGCGGCGTCGAATTCCTTAAGCGACGTATATGCCATGGGCGGGCGGCCGGTTACGGCCCTTTCGATCGTGGGTTTTCCCATCCGCACCCAGCCCGATGAAGCCATGCACCAGATTCTTCGCGGCGGAGTGGATAAGATGACCGAGGCCGGCGTGGCCGTGGTCGGAGGGCATAGCATCGACGACAAAGAGGTTAAGGCCGGGTTTGCGGTGACCGGCCTTGTTCATCCCGACAAGATTATAACAAATGCCGGGGCCAAACCGGGCGATCGGCTTATTCTGACCAAGCCCCTGGGCACTGGAATCATGGCCTTTGCGGCCCAGATTGGCCGTGCCCCGGCCGGAGGTCCGGAAACTGCTGCGCGATCCATGGCCGCGCTTAACAACGTCGCCTCAAAGTTCATGATCGAGCTGGGCGCCCATGCCTGCACCGACGTGACGGGATTCGGGCTGACGGGTCATCTGGCCGCGATGGCCGCCGCCAGCAAGGTCGACGTGGAAATAATATGGGACGATCTACCATTGCTGCCCGGCGTCTTGCAATGCCTGGCCGACGGAATCGCCTCCGGCGCGGTGGAGCGGAATCGGGAATCGTCCGATCATTGCCTGATCGCTGAAGAGAATGTGCGGCCCGCAATGTCGGATCTTTGCTTCGATCCGCAGACATCAGGCGGACTGCTGATCGCCATCGGGCAAGATGCCGCAAACAATCTGCTGGAACGACTGCACGCCGCCGGAATTGCAGATGCGATGATAATCGGCAAGATTTTGGATACAGGCTCTGGCCGCGTGTTTCTCCGCAGCGACGGGCGGCGGAAACTTCCCAACGCCCGGCCATCAGCTCAGGCGCCCGCCGCCATGGCCGCCGGAGATGAATCCATCGGAAAACGACCTCTTAAACAGGAGACTAGAAATATGGATTGCTGTGAAGGGAACCATGGATCGGAGCAGATTGCCGCGAGCGAAATCGGCGGCACGGCGGCAATACAGCGGAAATTTCGGGAATTCCTGGAGGCAGCCGGATCGCCCGGCGCATTGGACGGCAAGACCAAGCAGGCCATCGCCATTGCCCTGTCGGTCTTGGCCAAATGCGAACCGTGCGTGAAAAGCAACGTCAAGAAAGCCAGAGATATGGGTCTTTCGCAGGAAGAAATCGACGAGGCCGCCTGGTTGGGCATTGCCTTCGGCGGATCGCCCGCCATGGCGTTTTACAAAAGGATTCAGGGTTCAGGGTTCAGGGTTCAGGACACAAGCATATAAAAGCGTTAAGGATTTATATGTGGATGTCTCGAAATTAAGTATTTAATAGGCATATTTAGACACCGGTGAATATACCGGGGGTTTGGTTGCGTCTTTACGCCATGTTAGAGTATAAATAATACAAACAATTTTTTATTGGAGTTCTGAACCCTGAACTCTGCCCACTGCCCACTTAATTTGCGGAGGTGACTGGCGTCTGGTGGCGCCCCTGGTCTTCAAAATCAGTGTGGGGTTCGCAAGGGTCCCGGGTGGGTTCGATTCCCATTCGCCTCCGCCATTTTTTTATAAAAAAACAAAAGGGAGTTTGCCTGCTTATGTGGTCTTTTGTTAGACGAGGCATTTTGCCGGGGCTGCTGTTAATGGGCGGATTAGTTTCGCTGATTTACGGGTCCAGGTTTCATTTCGTGCCGGTTTTGACTAAAGAGACCAGGGAAAAGAGCATCGACGTCCCATTGCCATTTTCGCAGATCCCCCCGCCTTTTCCCGGCGCCCAAGAATTCGGCGGACCGCCGCAATTCCGCAAGCAAACCGTACAAAACACCGAAGTGGTCACAATCAGCATATCGGAACCGGAACTCATACGCGATGTAACCGTGGGCGGAGTCGTCTTGAATAAATCTCATAAGATCGAACGCACCTACTCCGGCAAGGCGCCGTCGCTGTGCCCTACGTGAGTGCATTAACAAGGAGGTCATGGCGTCCATGGCCAAGAAAAAATCGGGTACGGTGGCTTCGAGGCTTGCTCGTTGGCGATGGTGGATCCAGGCCGGATTTCTATTTGCCTGGCTCGATCCCTTCATGCTCCGCATGCACACTGTCTGTTCGCCGGTGTTCCACTGTTATTCGTGTCCCTTGGCCACGTTTGCCTGCCCGATCGGAGTGCTGGCCAACTTCAGCGCCGTTCACCTGATTCCATTCGCGGCCTTGGGCACGTTGATTTTTTTAGGCGCCGCATTTGGGAGTTTCGTGTGCGGATGGGCCTGTCCATTCGGGTTTTTGCAGGATTTGGCGGCTCGAGTTCCCACGCGAAAGTTTACGCTGCCCTCTTGGATGGGGTACTTCCGCTACGTTTCGCTGATTGGGCTGGTAATTGCAGTGCCATATTTTTTGGGAGAAGGACATCCTTTGTTTTTCTGCCGTCTTTGCCCGACCGGAGCACTGGAAGGGGCACTGCCCAACATGGCCCAGGCTGCAATCGCGGGCAAGGCCATAGTTTGGCCCACGGCGGCAAAAATGATAATCTTGGGTCTGTTTTTGCTGGCCATGTTCTTTACATGGCGGCCTTGGTGCACGCTGCTTTGTCCCTTGGGGGCGATCTACAGCTTTTTCGACTCGGTTTCACTGTTTTTCCTGAGTTTTCATAAAGACCGCTGTAAAAACTGCGAGCGCTGCCGGAGCCTGTGCCGCGACTGCGTGCGTCCAGAGTGGCGGGTAAATGGCCTGCGCTGCGTTCGCTGCCTGGAGTGTACGAATTGCAGTGCTGTTACCGTCGGCACTGTTTTTGCGCATTTCGATAAGGAAATAGCTGATTCCAACG
>JBEKSO010000069.1:0-12585 GCA_049516935.1 Thermoguttaceae bacterium | reverse complement strand
ACCTGGGATAAAAACAGTCCCCCGCCGTCCTTGCCCGACGACGTGGTGGCCAAAACCCGGGAAAAGTACGTCGAGGCCTACGAACGACTGACGGGGAAAAAATTCCGCTAGTCTCGCCTCGCCTTCATACATGCTTGCCGTCTCGCATCGCTCGCTTGGTAAACATGGCGCACGACATC
The DNA here is from genome assembly GCA_049516935.1 of Thermoguttaceae bacterium. GTDB lineage: Bacteria > Planctomycetota > Planctomycetia > Pirellulales > Thermoguttaceae > JBEKIK01. The sequence goes on along the minus strand of JBEKSO010000069.1, from coordinate 12,406 downwards.
AGTCCTGGGTTTATGTGAGGGTGAGCCTTGTGGAGGAGCTACGCGTTGGTCTGCGTGGATAGATACAATGGTACGCCCATTTGCGCGATTTGATCCAATTGTTCTTCGAGCCAGTCGACGTGCGCGTCTTCCTCCTTCACAATCGATTCGAGGAGGTCGCGGGTTGCGGCGTCCTTGGCTTCGTCCGCAAGGTGAATGGCCTCATTGTACATGCTGTTCGTGTGCAACTCCGCTTCCCTATCCGATTGAATCTGTTTTGGCACGTCCGCGCCGATGTGGAGCTGGTTCAACCGGCTGACCGTTGGGGTTCCTTCGAGGAAAATGATCCGAGCGATCAATGACTCGGCGTGATGCATCTCTTGCCTTGCGCGTTTTTCCACGGCTTGATGCAGCCGATCGTAGCCCCAGTTGGCGCACATCTCCGAATGGACCATGTACTGGTTAATGGCCGTCAACTCGTCGCTCAACAACTCGTCGAGCTTCTTGATCACCCGTTCGTCACCTTTCATGCGATTTTCCTTTAAAAAAAGAGGTTCCTTTCACTCGAAAACTTTTTTCACGGCGCTCTCGACCGTGGCGACTGCCTTTTGGACTGCTTGCTCAGTCTTGCCGACCGCCTGACTGGTCTTTCCTTCCTCGCGAAGCTTATCGTTGCCCGTCAGTGTGCCGGCCGGCTTCCTTGAATCGGCCCTTCGCCACGTATGTCTTGCCACCCAAGATATTGTAACTCCTTTTACTCATTTTCCTAGAGGCTGTTGTCGTAACAGGTTGTCGATCAGACCGGAAATGATGGGGGCGGCTTATCGGCGGCGTTTAAAGCCTAAATCGTATTCGCCCAGGAGTAAACCGAGAGCAATACAGAACAGTCCCCAAATGACAGGATTTGGGACGATCGTTGACCCAATACCGCCAATAAAAAGGACTATCGCTGCTATCACGAAGAAAATCATTCCAACAGTCATACTTAAATTCCTTTGCAAAAGAACGTTATTCACTACTCGTGCGGTTTTCTGGCGTCTGAAAAACAGAGTTTTGCTCGCACCATAAAGCCGCAAACAGTACGGCCAACATCAACAACCAAGGAGATCGGGCCGTGATCAAATCCCCTTTTTCTGGCCCCTATAAACCCCCATTATCCCCAGAAATGTCTCCTTCTAAACCCGTGGCCCAGGAAAGACAGCACCGCGAGGATGATGAAGATTACAAAGAGAATCTTCGCCCCTTCCCACGCGAGGCCTGCCACTCCTACGAAGCCGAAAAAGGCTGCAATCAGAGCGATGACCAGAAAAACAACAGCTAAATGTAACATGACCAGATCTCCTTCAGAAAAGTCTGGGCTCAGTTAGCACAATACCAACAAGCCTGTAATTACCATCTCAACAGCACAACTTTGTTTCAGGCGGCTGGAGCCGCCAAGCACCCATCACCACAAAGCGATCAGACCCACAACTGTCTCCAGCGCAGAATCAGGGTCGGCGTTCCTATTCTGTAACCATGCCGGACCGGTCGCCGGTTTTTTCCTTCGCTTTTTGTCCTAACTCTCCCATCTTTTCCTTGACCTTTCCCTCATCCGCTTTGATTTTGTCTTTGTCCACAGTGACTGTAGCACTTGATTTTTGGCCCGTGCTGTGTGTCGTAATATGGAACCAACCCTGATAAAATCCCACGCAAATGATGCCTATCAGGAGCAGAACTATTACACCAAATAGAGTCTTCATTAATTAATCCTTTCTCGATTGTTTGTACCAAAACCCGTCGGGTGGCACGCCCTGAGGTACGAAGGGCGTGGCTGCCGTAATCTTTTGGCATGTCACTGTGTCGTGTGGTGCATTCTTATGAACGAAGGACTTGTTCAATCAATTCCACGCCCATCACTTCGTTCTGGGCGTGCCACACGCCCCGTCACATTCTCGGCATTGGCGATCAGATGCGTCCCATCAACAGCAGGATGAGCAGGATTACTACAATCAATCCAAGCCCACTGCTGGGGAAATAACCCCAGTTTCTGCTGTGAGGCCACGTGGGCAACGTACCCAGCGATCCCAGTAACAACAGAATCAAAAGCACGATCAAAATGGTGTACATTTCTGTTCCCCTTTCAAAAAGCGTCAAACACAAAGAAAAGTTTCATGTGTTGTTTCACAAGTATGTTTATGTGTTACAGTGTCGATGACCGAATTTACGCGTCAGGCAACCGGCGCGGCCAGGTCGTCCATCATGGTGTCTGGCCGGTTGCCGACGTGTATTTGTAATCAAGGCGTCAGGTAAGCGGCATTGCAAGGTCTTCCGTCGGGCTATTTAGCCGCTCGCTGACGCGGGTTCGTTCCCAAATCTCCGCGCGATGCACGGGAACGCTGGGATCGACCTCGAAGCCCAGTTTCACTCTCGCGCCTACAATTTTGAGCACCGTGACCTTGAGTATGCGATGGAATCCATCGGACCCTCCGATCACAACCGATTCCTGGTTTTTCCTCGATAAAACTAACATGTTTAAACCTCCATTTTTATTAAGGATTGATTGCCTAATTCATTCCCGCTCCAACTGTCCGCGGGTACGTCGCTGGCCAACAGGAACACCTGCACCACGGTGCCGGTCGTAAATACCTTCACCACGGTGCCGGTAGACGGCTCTATTTCAGCGGTCGCTTCGCGGACCTCCGCCCCGGTGATTCTTTTGATCTCCTGCCGCAGCGAGTCAGCGGTGTTGTCGAACATCTGTTTATGGAACTTCTGCACCTGGGCGGCGCCCTCGGGGCTTTTGGCCAGGGCCTTTTCGGCCGGAGTCAGGGTGCCGTGCAGGGTTATTACCAGCGTGTTCTCGCTGAGGACCACGGTTATAGATTTGGGCACGCGGCCCGATCGCCGCTGCTCGAAAGCGCTTGCTACTTTAGCGATCCGATGCGCCACGGTTGAATCTAAGTTTTCCATAGGATTACTCCTTTACCCGTCGCTCTTGTGGAGCAAAAAAAAAGCCGACGTGGCCAAACACCCTCGGGTATTCGACCACGTCGGCTTACTCGTCATCGAGCCCCCCGGCAAGGCCGGGTTGCTATTCATCTAGTCGTCCGACGACATCAAATCTCTTTGGCGGAGCCACATTCAAGCTCGCTACTGCTCCGTCTCTAATACAAGTGTATGATTCAACACAGGTATGTCAATAGGAACTTGGTCCATAGGCCAAACTTGGTGTTTGGTGGAGGCCGACAACTGTTAACATCTTTGCTGTTATGATGTTACGTTCGCAATGAACGCCAATTTGGACCCATGAATCGTGGATTGTTTGTTCTGTACTTGGTAAATTATTATAAAATTGATATCATTTATCAAAACAACCGGAGATTTGATGGCTAAGGTTACTTTGACAAAAGAAGGTTTTCGCCCGAGCGGTCCTACAACCGACAGCGGGAATGTTAGCGAGGTCGCTATGAAAACACAAGGAGAAATCGAAGCCGTCATTTGTGAAGGAATTAGCCGCTTTGAACAGGATTACATGGGCCGGGGACCGAAGGAGATTCACACCTTCCTGCTGGGCAATTTCCTGGTTGTCCGCCTTCAGGGCGTTTTAACCGCCGCCGAACAGCAATTGGTCCAAGCGCTTCCGGCCGAAAAAGGAAGGGACCTGTTGAAACAGGTGCGGACCCATCTGATCGAAACGGCCCGGCCGGTCCTGGAAGCGATGATCCAGGAGACCACCGGCGTCCAGGTATTGAGCATGCACCATGATATCAGCACCCTAACCGGCGAAGAGGTTGTTATCTTCACTCTGGCCGCGCCGCCCGATTTCCGCGATATAAAAAAGAAATAGCGTATCTGAAGCGGGGCAGATAAAGACGCGGGTACAACGATCAAATCGGGTGCAATACGCTCTTCGAGCTTATCTCAAAAGTCATCCTGAGCGAAGCGAAGGATCTCGGTTGCAACTCCATATTATCCATTTTTGCCATTGTATTCCATCTAGATTCTTCGCTCCGCTCAGAATGACGAATATTGTTTTAGGATAAGCTCTAAATGTCCCCTCTGCCGATCAACCTTCGGTCGGTGCCCGGAGAGAGCTAGGGTAAGGGCTGTGGGCGGAAAAACGTCTTTCCTTCCTCTAATCGTCATCCGAGCCGGACGCCGGATGCGGGAAGACGAAGCACGCCCGCACAGGCGCCGGCATCGGCGATTCGATACCCCGCACCGATTTCCAAACGATTTCATTCAGCCTTAGATCGTCGGCCGCGTCGGCCACGCTGAAATCGAGTTTTTCCGACGCTTCGGCCCCCCAGCCGAATAAAGCATTCTTTTCCGCAAGATCGACCTGCGCGGGCCGGCGCAGGTATGGAGTAAGATCGGCCGGCGCCCGGAACGAGGCGTACATGGGCAGCGCGGCCGCGTCGAATTGCGTCATCGGCCCCAGGCCTAAAATCAATTCCATCGTCCGCAACATGCTCGAGGTGGAATATAAACTCGAATCGACGTAATGCCGTTTTGTATAAGGGCTGATCGCCAGGGCGACGGTGCGGTGGGCGTCGACGTGGTCGGACCCGTTTTGGGCGTCGTCCTCGACCACGAAGATCGCCGTATCGTTCCAAAACTTGCCGCGGCTTACAGCTTCCACGATTCGGCCCAGGGCGAGATCGTTGTCGGCGACCATGGCCGTGGGACTGGGTTTGCCCGCCTTCAATCCGGACGTATGATCGTTAGGCAAACGGATCACGATAAATCGCGGCAAATCGCCGCCTTTTTCATAGCCCTGCAACTGCTCGATAAAGCGGTCGGCCCGCCGCTGGTCCGGATAATCCAAATCCCAGCCTATATATTGAGGATCGAAGTGCCCTTCCAAGTTCTTGACTTTCGTATAAGCGGGCCGGCCCTCTTTCTGATCATCGTTAAGCACGAATTCGCCGTAGCTGCGATAACTCACCCCCGCCGCTTTACAAAGGTCCCAAAAATAACCGCTCGATGGATATGCTATCGGAAACAGCCCTTCGGAAGGATATTTGATAACGCCCTCTTTGCTAGAGCGGTAGTTCAGCGGCCAGGTTTTTTCCACGAAATCCGTGGCATAAGCGGCCATGCTCCATTCGTGTCCGTCCGCGCTCACCTCGCTATCCACGTAAAAATTGTCCAAGAGCACGAACTCCCGGGCGAGGGCGTGATGGTTGGGCGTAACCCTTTCCGGAAATATGCACAAATCCTTGTCGCCGTTCCCTTCAGGCACGTCGCCAAAAACCTGATCGTACGTGCGGTTCTCTTTTATAATGTAGATGCAATGCTTGATCGGGCTTTCTTTGCCGACATCCGCGGGAATGGGATTGTCCGGTTCCTTCGGCCGCGCCGCGGGCAGAAAGTCCTTGCTGAGCGGACTGCATGCGTAAGACTGCTTGGTGTAACGCGCCATCTCGCCGGGCGACGGCGTTTTAATTATCGAGAACGTTCCTTGATAAAGGCCGGCTATATACTCCATTATCGTTTTCGGCTCTTTGAGCAACGGATTAGGCCCGTGACGGTTCGCCTTGGGCGTGTTACCCTTGCCGTTGGCCACGTAAATTTTCTCACCGCTTGAATCGAAGCGGACGGAAGTCGGGTACCAACCGGTGGGAATGAAACCCAACGGTTTGCTCCGCCCGGGCTGGGAAACATCGATCACGGCCAGGTTGTTATTGTCGGCATTGGCCGCGAGCAGCACCTTGCCGTCGGGGGCCAGGGCCAGGCTGTTGGGCGTGCTGCCGTTGGGCGCCTGCGGATAAAGCGCGGTTTTGATCGTTTCCAAGACATTGCCCGTCGCCGTTTCTATCGCGGTCACGGCATTGCTGTTCGAGCAGGCGACGTACAAAACGTCTTCGCCGGGCGAAACGGCCATTTCGGTGGGATGCGACTGGGTTTTCCAAAAGGCTTCGTTGTTGCCGGTTTTAAGGTCAAGCACCGCCACCGCCGACTTGCCCCATAAACTTACCAACAGCCGCGATCCGCCGGAAACGGGTATAACGGCATAAGGATAACTTCCTTTCTCAAGGGCGATGAATTGGATCGCTTTGGGATCGCCGAGCGGAATTATAGCGATGCGATCGGCCCAGGCATCGGCGACAAACAGATTTTTACCGTCGCGGCTGCAGGAAATTCCGGCGATCGCCCCCTTTTTATTTTGATCGGCTGCGCGATGCTCCACGTGTTCCGATAGATAGCCCTCGGAAAAGGTGAACTGATGCACGACTTCGTGCTCGCCGCCGCTGGCAAATATTCGTTTCCCCTGCGGGTCGAAGCAGATGCCGTAAAAACACTGCGGCAGCACGACCCGGGATACGATTTTCGCAGTCTTTAAATCCACGATCACGATTTCATGTTCGCCATACCCGGCGTGAAGTATCGCGGCATAAGGCGCATTGGGATGCATCGCTATGTTCACGGGAAAATCGCCCAAAACGACCTGCGCTCCCGCGGGCTTAAGCGACCACTGATTGGAAAGCAAAATCTGCCCGTTTGCCTGCAACCCCGGTAATTTACGGGGAATATTTTCCTGCCGATCTACCCCGGCCGAGACTTGACCCAATAATTCCCCGCCGATTGAAAGGTGGAAAAAACAAACCGCCAGCGCGGGGAAAACAATCTTTCGAGATTGAAGAATGTTCATAAACCGGAATTTTATCAAATTATCCATATTTTGTCTTTATACGGAGCGGCCCTTTGCCCTCCTCCGACTGAGGAACTGCTTCAAGACCACTGCGCCATTGCACTGCTCGTCTCGTGCGGCATAGACCAGGGTTACTTTACCTTCTTTGCCCATCTGTTTCAACAGTCCGACAAGATCCTTCTTTTGCCCTAGTTCCGTGGCGTAACGCTTCTGAAATTGCTTCCACCTCTCTGGATCATGGCCGAACCATTTCCGTAATTCCGTGGTTGGAGCAATTTCTTTCAGCCATAGATCCACCTTCGCGTCCTTTTTGCTCAAGCCCCTTGGCCAGAGCCGTTCCACCAGAACCCGCAATCCGTCCTTGCGAGACGGCGCCTCGTAGACTCGTTTCAATGCAATCATGATAGCCGCCTTTTTTCTGGAAATAATGTTTATGAATGTCAGACTTGCAGTATGCGGCATAGATACATGTCGCCGTTTGTCTATTCGATAGCGTCATCAAGTTCTTGTATCAAGGGCCATGGCGATGCCTGACACGAATCTCATTGCCGTCTTGTATCAGAACAGTGTGGGCCATGCCCAGGAACAATCCGGTTCCCACTACGCCCGGGATTGCCCTGAGCGTTTGCTCCGTCTCCAAGGGATTTTGCAGGACCGGGACTTGGCAATCGAGGATGTAATTCCCGTTGTCGGTCACGAATAGTTCACCATTTTCCCTTCGCGGGATGGGTGGATAGCCCAACTGAGACAGCCGCCTGCGTGCAAAGGCCAATCCGAACGGCACGACTTCCAGCGGCAAGACCCCGTGTTCGCCCAAGGCCGACACTATCTTTCCCGAATCGACCACGATGATCAACCGCCTGGACGCCGAGGCCAGGATTTTTTCCCGCACCAAGGCCCCGCCCAATCCTTTGATGAGATTCAACTCGGGATCGACCTCATCCGCTCCATCGACCGTCACGTCGATGGCCTCTATCTCATCCAAGTTAACCAGCGGAATTCCCAATTGAATTGCCAGGGCCGCAGTGCTTTTCGAGGTAGCCACGCCCCGCACGCGCATTCCGCCGCGGACGCCTTCGGCCAGGGCCTGCGTAAACGCGCCGGCTGTCCGCCCCGATCCCAAACCAATCACGCGGTCGCTGCCGATCATTTCCAGGGCGGCTAGGGCAAGGGGCCTAAAGTTCTCGGGATTCTTCATAAGTTTTCCTGGCGTATCCTTTTAGCCGTAACCATGATATTGCAAATTGTCAATTGCAAATTGCAAATTTAAAATTGAACAAAAATTAAATGCCTTCTTATGTTCGAAAATGCTCTCTTTTCTTTGTTCAATTTGCAATTTTAAATTTGCAATAAAAAATGCGCGCGAAAACGCGCTAATACCTCAACACTAAAAATCTACACGTACTGTTGCGCTTTCAGCAAACGGCCTTTGAGATCCTCCGGCCGGAACCGTCCGGCTTGGGCAATTAACCGTCGGGCAGCCTCGATTTGCCCCCAAACGTTCCACAACAGGACCCCACGCACCCGGCCTTCCCGCAGGTAGTAAACAACGCCTTCCCGGTACGGTTCCTTCCAGTCGGCAAACGTTTCCAGGCGTGAATCGACCTCTCCCACGGCCTCATATCCCAATTCGAAAAGGTCCGAGTAAAAAAATGGAAGATGATCGTAGGACACGGCTTGGCCGGCCATCGATTTGCCCGCCGTCTCGCCCATGGTGTAGGCATTGTCTTCATGTTCCACGCGGAGCCGCGTGCCCAGGGCGGGATTGAAAAATTCGGCCGCGTCGCCTGCCGCGTAAATATCGGGATCGCTGGTCCTGAGGGCCGAGTCCACGCAGATCCCGTTTCCCACGGTCAAGCCCGCTTGCTGGGCCAGCTCTATGTTCGGCTGTATGCCCAGCCCAGCCACCACGGCATCGGCCTCGATCTGGTCTTCGCGCCGGTTTTGAACTCCGCGGGTCTTCAAAATGAATTTGTTCCCCTGGTTCGCCACGTCCGTGACTTCCTCCCCGCTTCGCACCTCCACGCCTTTCTGACGGTAGAAATCGTTAAGAAATCCGGCCAGGAGGGGCGGAAACATCCGTCCCCCGATCCCCTCGCCGGGAAAGAGCATCACCACTTCCTTGCCATTGATGGCCAGCGCCGCGGCAATCTCGGAACCGATGAATCCGCCGCCGATAACGGCAAACCGCCGCCGCTCTTGGGTAAGCAATCGGAGCTGGTAGTAATCGTCCAAGGTGCGAAAGTAAATAATCGAATCGCAATCGGACGCCAGACGCCGGACAGAGCCCCCGGTAGCCAAAAGCAATTTCTCGTAATGATAAATCTCCCCTTGATCGTCGCTGGCGAATTTATTCGACGGATCGATCGCCCGCACGCGGCATCCCAGATGAAGCGTAGCGCCTTGCGGGGCGTTTTTCAGCCATACCATCTCCGGCGATTTGCCCTTCCAAAGGTCTTTGCTCAACGGCGGCCGGTTGTACGGCGGATGAGATTCCGCGCTAACCAGCCCGATCGAGCCTTCCAGGTCAACGCGCCGGATTCCTTTGACTCCGGCATTGGCAGTCATGCCCCCGCCAATGATAAGATACTTGTAGTTCGCCATCGTTTTCTCCTTTCGACTTTTCTTCTCACCCAGGAAATTATATTAATAGCGGTATAAAAGGGAAAATAACGGTCCCGGACAAGAGGAAAATCCTTATGTCGATTTATAGGAGCCATGCGGCATCAAAGGCCAATGTCAAAAACAATGCCATTTACAAAGTCCGTGGACGACCATTTGTGAAAGTACGCAATTTATTACCGTCGGCCGGTGGCATTCGGGACTACCTGAAAGGGCTGTTCTTACTACGAATTGCCTGTTTTTTTACTGAATGAATAAAAATCAATTTTTTTTTGAGCACCCGGTTGACAAGCAGAACCAACATCATAGAATGAGAACTAGTGAGGAAACTCACTTCTTCTTTCGCCCGGTCGGTTGCTGCCCCACCACCGGGCATTTTTTATTTCTTGCCGGCCACATCCGCCTTCTAATGCAAACACGTGCGTTTGTTGCCCAATATACACGAGGCGTTTGGAGTGCAATTCCACGCAAAAAACCGCTTGCGGTTTCGCAATACAGACGTTGCAGAAAAACGCCTGACACAACGGCGAGCGGATGGCGACGCTTCCGCAAAAAGGGCTGAAAACAGGGACGCGGCAGGGTGCCTGCCTCGTTTTGTTGAGTTATACTGAATGAATTGACGAAGGTGGGATCCTCCACTGATAAACCATCCATGCCATGCGGCGAAATAAATGGCCGTCTTTCCTGCAAAAAGAACTTTAGCCATTCTTTCGAGGAAATGCACATGAATGATTCGGAAAAAAACCGGGAACAACTTATCCTGGAAGTGACTGAAATGAGGGATCGGGTCGCGAAACTGGAAACCTCGAAAAACCTGGATCATTACCGAACGCTGGCCGAATCCACCTCGGATATCGTTTACATACTGGATAAAGACGGATCGCTGCTTTATGCCAACCGCAGCGCGGCGGAGCGCATTGGCATTAGCCAAGAAGCTCTAGTTGGAAAAAAACAAGAGGACCTGTTTCCCCCGGAAATGGCCAGGCTGCACCTGGAACGCATTCGACGCATATTTGAAACCGCCGAAGCGGGTGAAAGAGACGAGCTATTTCAATTCGGCCCTAAAAAAATTTGGCTGAACGTTCGCTCGATCCCTCTAAAAGACGAACAAGGACGAGTCGTCTCGGTCATGGGGGTCTGCCGCGATGTCACAGATCGCAAGCAGGCTGAAGAAGCCTTGCGGAAGGCTCACGACGAACTGGAAGAACGCGTAACAGAGCGCACCGCCGAACTAAGCAAAACCACCGAAGCCCTGAGGCGAAGCGAGGAACGCTTCCGCAGTTATTTCGAGCTGGGATTGATGGGCATGGCCGTGTCCGGCCGAGATAGACGATGGCTTGAAATCAACGACCGCCTCTGCGAAATCCTCGGCTATTCGCGAAATGAACTGCTGCAAAAAAATTTCTCCGATCTTATGCACCCCGGCGATCGAAAGGCGGGCAGCAAGACTTACCAGGCGCTTATGGCGGGTGAAATAGATAATTGCACCGTCGAGAGGCGGTACATTCGCAAGGATGGAAACGTGGTTTATTTAACCGTTTTTGCCAAAAGCTTCCACTCGGAGGATGGAAAAGTCGATCATATCCTGGCCCTTTTCGAAGACGTTACCCAACATAAAAAGGCCCAGCAAGCGTTGCAAAAAGAGCACCGCACGCTCAAACACCTGCTCCAATCGAGCGACCATGAACGGCAGTTGATCGCATATGAAATACATGACGGGCTGGCTCAGCAATTGGCCGGCGCCATCATGCAATTCCAGATTTTCGACCACCTCAAAGAAACAAAACCCGGCGATGCGGCAAAAGCATACAATGCGGGCGTGACCATGTTGCACCAGGGGCATTTCGAAGCCCGCCGCCTCATACACGGCGTCAGGCCTCCCATACTCGACGAATCAGGGGTCGTCGAGGCCGTGGCCCACCTCGTTCACGAAGAAAGCCGGCAAAAGGGACCGAAGATCGAGTTCCAAAGCAGAGTTGTTTTCGACCGGCTGGCCCCGATCTTGGAAAATGCGATCTATCGAATCATCCAGGAAGCCTTGACAAACGCCCGCATCCACAGCAAAAGCAAAAAAGTGCGGGTCGGCCTCTTGCAGAAAAACGAACACGTTCGCATCGTGGTCCGAGATTGGGGAATCGGCTTCTCACCGGATGACGTCAAAGAAAATTGCTATGGCCTGGAAGGAATCAGGGAACGAGCCAGATTATTGGGCGGAAAGTGCAGCATCCGAACCGTTCCAGGCAAAGGCACCCAAATCAGCGTCGAACTGCCTTTGGTGGCAAGAGATTGACCTGCCCCATAGTTTTACTCTGTAATTTGTGAATCTGAGCAGGCTGGAGATGGCTTTTGTAAATCTGGGCAATCTAGGCAAGATCATTGTGGTAGCCTTATGCAGCAACATTAGAAGATTTTTCAGGAAGATAATAATTGACATTTTTAGTGATGTTTATATAATACCCCCTATTGATTTGTGCTTAACTCTCATTTTCAACTCTTTTCGCGAGGCAGCGTCAGAATCAAGACCTAATCAACCGTCTGCTTGGTCAAGATTGGATTGGCGCATTTTTTCAGACGCCCAGGCGAAGCCTGGTCGGCGTTGCCGGGGAAAACTGGGACTGTCTGCTTGCGTTCAAGCGATCGTCAGTCTGAAAAGGTGCGAATAGGCTGCGGGTAGTTTCCTTATCGATGCCCAAGTGACGGTCGATATTCTCGGGTCTCTGTCCGATTCGTGATTTTTTAACGGACGTTCGCGCCCGTTCTCTTTGCCATTTGGTGAAGAAGGCGCCGATGCGACGGTCTTCTTATACTTTTTTCTATTGAGGGGGAAAACAATGTTAGATAAAAAAATTTTGAACGGTTTGTGGATGTTGGCAATGCTGCATTTTGTTGTTTTGGTTTTCGCAGTCTCTTCTGTCCAGGCCGAAGATCCCTATGGAATTGTCTGGTCCAGGCAGTTGGGCACGAACGTCGGCGACTATAGCTATTCCGTGGCCGTGGACGCCAATGGCAGTGCGTTTATCACCGGCACTACCGAAGGCTCCCTGGGCGGACAGAACCAGGGAACCACCAACGTCAACGATGTATTCCTGGCCAAGTACAACTCCTCGGGCACGCTCGCCTGGACGCGGCAGTTGGGAACAAATAGCGATGACTATGGCAGTGCCGTGGCTA
>JBEKSO010000068.1:0-12705 GCA_049516935.1 Thermoguttaceae bacterium | reverse complement strand
GTACTTTTGCGCGGCTGCTATCGCGAAAGATTATATCGCAACACAGCATAGTCCAGGGGAGATGGGCAATCGTGGCGATCATGTGCATATGCTGAATTCGCAAAAACATGAAGCTATTGAAAGTAAAAGTGTATGCCCCGAACATGCAGGCTCCGCGAGAAAAATTCCAGCGCCGGAGGAAGAAGTACAAGCCTAGAAACATTACCGGATAAGAAAGGAACAATTCAAGATTGAACGCCAAGTCCAGAGGCAGGAAACGATAAAGCAGCAGATGCAGCGGATGGTACATACCCACCTGCCCTTCGGCATGCAGATCGAATCCGCAAAACAAACCAGGACACCATGTAAAATCCGATCCTTCAGATAATGCATTGGCGTAGAACGAGTGGTTGGGCAAATGAAAATTTCGTAAGTCATCAACGGTATAAATCTTTCCGCTGAAAAGCGGATACGAAAACATTATCAGCATAAACGCCGTCGCCACCGCCACTGTCCAGAAGATCACCCTGTCCATGCTATTGATGTTTGTCTTTTTTGGGCGCAATGCGCTCTGAGATTCGGGGGAGGCGTGGACATCATCCATAATTATTGTTTTTATCTCAAATATTCATGCGAAACGCAAGCGGTTTGATAGGCGCGAAACAGCACGGGAGCATGGGAAATAGTGAAATAGTACAAAATACGCAGTGCGGAGTGCGGAGTGCGGAGTTTGAAAAAGCCGGTTTTGTGGATTTTCAAAGTATATTACATATCGCCAAATCCGCCCTCACCCTGGTCCTCTGCCGACCGCTGCGCGGCGCCGGGAGAGGGGAGTTTTGGGATTGGTTCTATATTTAAAAGTCATTTTGCAGATTCGCCGAACAAGGCGCGGATGCAGATTTGGGACCAGGTTTCGAAGGCGGCCAAGTCGGGGAGGATTTCGGCGACCCTCTGGAAGCCGCTTTGGAGGATGTCGGTTTCGCGGGGGCGGACGGAGGGATTTTTTACGTTGAACAGGTGCACGACGCCCAGGTGGACGCGGCCGACTTCGGTTTGGTCGTCGTTTATCAACCCGACGCATTTGGCCGTGTAAGGGGTGAGGATTTCGACTTCTTCGGCCAGTTCGCGGCGCATGCCTTCTTCGTATGGCGAGGAGTTGAGGCTGGGATCGGCGTCGATGGCGGAGATGTGCCCGCCGATGCCCACGCTGCGCTTGCTGTGCAAGCGGCCTTCGCCCATGCCAGAGCCGCGGGTGTATTGGAAGACGTTCAGGTTTTTTTCAGGGTCGGTATAGCAAAAGATCACGTAGGGGATCAGTTGCTTGAAGCCGGGATCCTGCTCGACTTCATGGCGGGGGCGGTAACTGACATGCCGCGGGCTGAACAGGTCGGGCAGATAACGATCGACCTGGGAGTTGAAACCCTGGAAATAGCCCAGGCGATGGAACAGTTCGGCGGGGACGACTAATACGCGCTCGGCGGGAAATTCGGACACGGTTAATTCCTTGACGTTATTGTGTAAAGAGGGAAAAGGGGAAAGGGGGAAAAAGGGGAAAACAAAGCACAAAATTTTGTTATTCTTTAGTTATTAATAACCAAAAGCCTAAAAAATAGACGAAATGATTCCTTTTAATCACGAAAGCACGAAATAACGAAAAAACGAAATGCACGTATTCAATAATTTTTCGTGTTTTCGTACTTTCGCGTTTTCGAGTTGAAAAATTATTTTACATTATTTGCTAAACAGATAATTAATCGCTACTGTTTTAAATGTTTGTAATATTAAAACTTTTCCCTTTTTCCCGCTTTCCCCTTTTCCCTTCTTGCACAGTATTTTGATTCGTTTTTTTTCTATAAAATCAGCATAGCGTCGCCGTAGCTGTAGAAGCGGTATTGTTCGCGGATGGCGGCGTCGTAGGCGTGCTTCATGAGGGCGTCGCCGCCGAAGGTGCGGACCAATATCAGCAGGGTCGTGCGGGGAAGATGGAAATTCGTCAACAGGGCATCGACGGCGCGGAATTGGTACGGCGGGCGGATAAACAAATCGGTCAGTCCGCGAAAGGGTTTTAATTGTCCATCAGCAGAGGCGGTTTCCAGGAGGCGGAGGGAAGTGGTGCCCACGGCAATCGTTTTTCCGCCCCTTTGCCGGCAGGTTTGGATGATGTTGACGGCGTCGGGCTCGATGGTTCCCCATTCGGAGTGCATTTGGTGATCGGAGAGTTTGTCGGCCGTGATTGGGCGAAAGGTGCCCAGGCCTACGTGCAGAGTCAATCGGGCGATGATGACTCCGATTTCTTTCAGGCGGCGGAGCAGCGTTTCGGTAAAGTGCAAGCCGGCGGTGGGAGCGGCCACGGCCCCAGGCACTCGGGCGTAGACGGTTTGGTAGTTTTCGCGGTCGGAGGCCAGCATCTGGCCGTTGCGGATGTAGGGTGGCAGGGGTACTCGCCCGACGCGATCCAAAATGGCGAAGGGCTCTTCGTCGGACTGGGGGCAGACAATCCAGGTCCCGTCGGGGTCTTTGACGGTGAGAATGAGGCGGATATCTTCTGTTCCGTCAACTCTAAGGAGAATAATGGGCTCGCCTGGGGTGAGTTTACCCCTGGTGTGACTCAAAACCCTCCAGGCTTTATCCGGGGCGGCTTCGAGGAAAAGGCCTTCCCATTTCCCCCCCGTATCGGCCCGATAACCCAGCAGTCGGGCGGGGATGACCCGGGTGTCGTTCAGTACCAGGCAATCGCCTGCGCGTAGGATCTCGGGCAGATCGCGTATGTACCTGTGGTCCAGGGAGTTGTGTTTGCGATCGACTATGAGCAAGCGGGCGTCGATGCGTGAAATTGCCGGTTCCTGGGCGATTAAATGCCGGGGAAGTTCGTAGTCGTATTGATCCAGTTCGCTCATGGTTTTCGGTTTGCCGGCGAGTTTACGCATGGGAAAGACATGAGTATAAGGCATTTTTCCCGGGGCGGAAGCCATGTGGGGCATACCCCACGGCGGATGGGTTGGAAGGCTTAAAAAGCAAACTTGTCTGTTGTCGGTGAAGAGTGTATTCTGTTCGTTCCTGGGATGGGGCATGTGGATGAGTAAACAGCACTGCTTGCAAACAAGCAGTGGCACACATGCGTTCCCAGGCAGAGCCTGGGAACGAGAAAATTGCAAATTGCAAATCGAACAAGGTATACATAAGCGCGTTATCCGTCCTTTTTTCGCTTAGATAGAGAGCGGAAATGCCGATCGATGGCCACCCATCGGCATCTTGGCTCCATCGATGCGAGAAAAGGAGGGATTTCGCGGCCGGGAAGTGATGAGGCCTCCCGATGCATTTTGCGCCCAATTTCGCGGCATTTGCCGGAGGGTGGGGCGCAAGCACTCAACCTCGCTCGGGTGCAAGGATGTGCCTGAGGTTGAGTGGTGTTTTGGCAGAGAACATATCGAGATTAAAACTAAGATAAACGGCACACGGAGTGTGCCTGCTACATTACACGGAGTGTGCCTGTTACATTTGTGGTTACTACATTCAGATGTCAGATGCCCAGTCATCATCAGTCCACGTGCCCGTATTGTTGGATGCCGTCGTGCGATGGCTCGATCCGCGTCCGGATATGGTTATGGTGGACGGCACGTTAGGAGGCGGCGGCCATACTCGGGCGCTCGTCGAGCGGGTGGGGGCGAATGGATTGGTCATCGCGATCGACCGGGATCCGGAGGCGATAGATAAGGGTCAGCAAAAATTTGCAGGGATGCCGGTGCGGCTGGCGCAGGCCAACTTTTGCGACTTGCCGGAGGTATTGGAGAGCTTGAACATCAAGACGGTGGACGGAGTGATATTGGATTTGGGCGTTTCCAGCGATCAGTTGGCGGACGCCCGGCGGGGTTTCAGTTTTTCGCTTACGGGTCCGCTGGACTTGCGGTTCGATCCGATGTCGGGCGAGCCTGCCCGGCGACTGATTAACCGGCTAAGCGCCGAGCATTTGGCGGATTTGATTTTTCATTACGGCGAAGAGCGATACAGCCGGCTGATCGCCCGGGCGGTTGTCGACGAGCGGCGAAACAAGCCGATCGAGACGTCGCTGGAACTGGCGGAGTTGATACGGCGAAGCGTGCCCAGGGCGCGCGAGGAGCGGATCGATCCGGCCACGCGGACATTCCAGGCCTTGCGAATCGCGGTGAATGACGAGTTGAAATCGCTGGAGATCGGTTTGCGGCGGATACCGGGTTGTTTGCGGCCCGGGGCCAGAATGGCCGTGATCAGTTTCCACTCGCTGGAAGATCGGCGGGTGAAGGAGGCCTTTCGCAACGATCAGCGGCTGAAGAATTTGACTTTGAAACCAATTCGGCCGGAGGAGGAGGAAATCCAACGGAATCCTAGGAGCCGAAGCGCGAAACTGCGTGTGGCAGAGCGAGTGGATACAAAATAAAAGCTTAAAACAAAATGAAGATGACAGATAATGTATGTGGCTTTAAAATGATGTATTCCCGGCATTTCAAAGAGCACTGCTTGCAGGCAAGCAGTGGCACACCTCAATTTGTTAGAAACAATAAAAAATGTTTGAAGGGAATTGATTATCGTCGATTTCAGCAAGGAGGTTGAATATGAACAAAGAGGCAAAAGTAGGGCTGACTATAATTCTGGTGTTGTTGGTTACCTTCATATCCGTGGTGGCTTGGAGAGTGTATCGTTACCGCGCGGCCGAGCAGGCTTCGGCGGCGGAAGACAAGGACGCGGAAAGGTCGGCCGCGCCGGACAGGGCGGGAAAAGAAACATCGGGCATGGCGGACAAAGTGAAAAGGGCAAACGCATCGGCCGGCCAACCCAGGGTAATTGCCGCTACAAGCATGTCCGGCAAACCGCCTGAAAGCGCGGCAAGCGATGAGGACCTGTGGAACACGACATCCGATTCGGGCGGAAAGAGGAATTCGGCCGGCAGCGGATCGGAGTTGAAACGGGGGCCGTCGTACATGCCCGAGCCGCCGAAGGGTGATGCCGAGGATCGGTACAATCGCTATAGTAATGCGGACAGAAGGACATCGATGCAACCGCGGGAACAAGAGGGCGCATCGGGGAATTCCGGCCAAGCGGCCGCGGCGGATTATCGCAATGATTCGCGGCGCCGGCATACAAGCGCTCCAGCGGCCTCGGGTGGCCGGACATACGTCGTGGCCGAGGGCGATTCGCTGTTCGATATCGCCAGAAGCGAACTGGGCAAGGCATCGCGATGGGTGGAAATATATGATCTGAACGCGGACGTGTTGGGGAAGGACATTGATTCTTTGACGCCCGGCACTCGAATCGTTCTGCCGGACGACAATGCGCAAAAGGCCGCTCCGCTGTCGCGATATCCATCGATGGAATACCGGAAGTAGAGATGTTATTGAAGAAGATCATATCGGGCGGGCAGACGGGCGTGGATCGGGGAGCTTTGGATGCCGCCATTGCGCTGGGCATGGTGCACGGCGGATGGTGTCCGCAGGGCAGGCAGGCCGAGGACGGGCGGATCCCGGATTGCTACCTGTTGGAAGAAACCGATTCGCCCGATTACCCGGTGCGGACCGAGCGCAACGTTTTGGAAAGCAATGCCACGCTGATACTCTATCGCGGGCAACTAAGCGGGGGCACATTATTGACGTTTCGTATGGCCGGAGACCATGAGAGGCCGTGCCTGGCGGTCGATCTGGATTCACCCATTCCGCCGGGCGAAATTCGCAAATGGTTCGAGGCACATGGCGTGGAAGTGCTGAACGTGGCCGGTCCGCGGGAAAGTCAAAGCCCGGGTATTGGAGAATTGGCCCGGGATTTTATGTTGAAGTTGTTGGCAGCGCGGAAAAACTCCCCACGCAAGCGCCCGGGCTAAACGTCGACTATGTTGGGGCAGCAGTTAAACTGCTGCCCCAACATAACGTGATAAATGTTGACGCATGTTTTTGGCCAACGTTTATTTGGCGCTATTTTCGGCCCCGGGATGAATTATGTGTGCGGTGACGGCGATTTGCCGGGCTTTTCCGTTGCGAGTCATGACGCTGATGGTTTGGGTCTGGCCGTCTTGGAGCCGCAGGGTGGTCTGGTTTGAAAGGTTTTCGATGTTTGTGCTTCGAATGGGCTGACCGTCTTTGGGTGTGAAAATGGGAACTCCTTCTTCCTCCGGACTGGAGCGG
This sequence comes from Thermoguttaceae bacterium, assembly GCA_049516935.1. Taxonomy (GTDB): domain Bacteria; phylum Planctomycetota; class Planctomycetia; order Pirellulales; family Thermoguttaceae; genus JBEKIK01. The sequence continues at coordinate 6,577 of JBEKSO010000068.1, read as the reverse complement.
CTGTCATTAATATTTATTTGTAAAACCACAATTCCTTGGCGGGCAATTCGAGGCGTAAACTGGATTACCGTTTCCACATTCGTAGGAGTGAAACTGTTGTAAGCGCCTCCAGAACTCATGGAAACGCCCGTAATATGAGATTCCTGGCGGCCAAATTGGATTTTTGCCGTTTGATTATCTAACGTGGACAATTCGGCATGCATTAAAATTTTTCCTTCAGCAGTTTTTTCGGTAGTTTTTTTGTCAGAATCCGATACTGCTTCGGTTAATTGCACTTCTAGTCGCACCATTGCCGGGGGCCGATCGATTTCGCTTACCAGGCGGCGGACTTCATCGACCGCGGCGGGCGGACCGCTTATAATCAGGCAATTACCAATAACCTCGGGCACAATTGCCACCTTGTCTTTGACATTCTCGGTTACTGATTCGCCTTCTGTTTTAAATACCTTAATCAAAGTTGTGGCCGCACTATTGGCGGGAATATTCGCCAACCGACAAACGGTCCTTACATACCCATTTTCGCCTTCCTTGGTTGGGATTACCGGAACCGGCCCGGAAACAACAGGGGGAGCATTTTGAGCGGCCGGACGAATCGGTGAAGATTCGGATGGTTTAGCGGGCGAGGGGGGAGTTTCGCTTTGGCGTGGTTGATCCGCAATCGGGGGCATTCTTCCCATTCCGCGTTGAATAGGGGCGGGTTGCCCTTCCGGCGCATCGGTTTGCGCCCAAGCCGGCAATATGCCGTAAATCGATAAAACGAACATAACGCTAATTGTGCGCAGCATGGCCATGCTCCTTGGGTAAGAGGCGTAAAAAATCGCTTGGCGATAGAATGCCGTTTATTAAACCCATTTGGGTTAAGGGTTCGTAAAAAATGGCAATGTCTAATTATGATTCCGCACAATAAAACAATATTTATTGAACCCCGAACTTTATTGTTGGTTACGGGCGTAGGCAGTTATAAAAGATTTTTTTAAGAAATTTCTCGAGTTATTTTTACTCGCTTTATCGCGAAATTGCGGCAACAAGCAGATTGCGGCCACCGGTCGCGGCTTTATGATAAATAAATCGAGGTGGCCGGGAGATTTCCTCAAGGGTGAATGATGTGTGCGGTGACGGCAATTAGGCAGGTTTTCCCGTTGCGAGTGATGGCGCTGATGGTTTGCGGCTGGCCGTCTTGGAGTCGAAGCGTGGACTGATATGAAAGTAGGTCGGTGCTTGGGGATCGAATGGATTTGCCATCTTTGAGCGTGGCAATGACCGCGCCTTCTTCAGTCGGGCCGGATCGCACATCTTGAATATTAAGTTCCAAAACCACTATTCCCTCGGGCATTACTCTTGTCTTCAATTTCAGTATAGTTCCTACGTTCATCATAGTTACAGCATTTGTGCTACCCACATTGTTCATCATGACGCCCGTAACATGCGGTTCCATACGATTAACATGGATGGTTGCTTCTTGGCCGTCCAGAGTGGTCAACTCGGCACGCGTTAAAATAGCCCCTTTTTCTGATTTTTCGGGGGTTTTTTTCGAGGATTCATTATCAACGGCATTGTCCTTGGCGATATCGGCGTCAGCGGTTTTTTTGGGCTTATCTTCAGGAACATCGGAAAGTCGCACTTCCAAGCGCACGGTTGCCGTGTGCCGGTCCATTTCGCTTGCCAGGCGGTAGACTTCCTCGACCGCGGCGGGCGGACCGCTTATAAGCAAGCAATTGCTTGCATTGTCGGGTAAAATCACTACCGTGTCTTTAGTAGGTTCCGCGGTTGATTTTGCCTCTAATTTCAGCAAGTTTTTCAGGGTGTCCGCGGCATCCTTGGCTGTAAGACATCCCAATCGGCAAACCGCCCGGGTATGCCCGTTTTCGCCTTCCTTGGTGGAGATGACCGGGACGGGCTCGGGTATGACGGGCGGAACGGTGTGAGCGGCCGGACTTGTCGGCGAAGATTCTGATGGTTTAGCGGGCGAGGCTGGCGGGTTGCTCGGCCGCGTCGATTCGCCGATTGGAGGCTCGGTTCCCGTTCCGCGTTGATCGGGGGCTGGTTGTTTTTCAGGGGCATCGGTTTGCGCCCAAGCTGGAAAAATACTGCAGGTTAAAATTAACGATGTAATGCAAATGATCCGCATCATGGTCAGGCTCCTTGTGTTAGAGACAGAAGACAGCATTATAACGTTATAACGGCCTTACAGACCAAGTAGTCGTAAAGAGTTATTTTTCCACCCGGGGCGTTAGAGTGCCGGTTTTAGAACCAACTCGGGTTCAGGGTTCTTGATAATATTGCATCGTTTCACCGTGATTCCGCACTATAAAACGATGTATATTGAACCCTGAACCTTGATGTTGGTTACGGCTTAAGGCCGTTCTAGGAAGGATATTTTTGGAATATTCGGGATTATATCAGTTTTTAAAACGCAACCGACCAACCTTCGGTTGGTGCCCGTCGCGGTTTTATGTTAAATAAACCGAGGGGCCGGGAGGTTTCGTTCAAAGAGCCAGTGCGGGGATGACACCCTGGCTCGTTGAAGGACCGCGCCTCGCGGCGGGCCCTCGGTTTTATACGCTTAGGCATTGTTTATCAAAAATAACTTACGCTTTTACAAATGGGGCAGCCCCCAGGTTCCTCGGTTTTTATACGCTTAATATCCGACTCCAATGGAAAGTTGCGGGCTGGAGTAATAAAAACTTGCGCCGGGATAATAGCCGTAATACGGTTGATAAACCGGCTGCGGGAACATGGGAGTATAGTCCGGAAATAGAGGTGAAGAAACAATGGGAATTGCCAAGGGTTGCGGATAATAAACTCGATCCCCATTCCATCCGCCGTAATAAGCTCCGTGGTACGCGGGGTGATAGTTGGCGTGGTAAGGAGCATGTGAAGGGCCGTGGTAGGCGCCGTGGTAATATTGGTTGACGTGGACTATGTTAGAATGCACTCCGTCGTAGGCCATTAGCGGAACGGACAAAATGCCTAACACGCCGAGAACTGCGATGCCGAGGGTAATGGGTTTCATGGCAAGCTCCTTTCGGAATAAATGGTTCATACACGTTATATGATGGGTGCATTCGCCATGCCAATGATTGGTAGAAATCATGTAACACTATGACTAATAAGGAGATGCGTAAATCGGTTCAAAATGGATTAGGGTTAAAATGAAGTCAGAATGACGGCGCTATTTGTCTTTATGAGGACAGTGAGAAATTTTCTACCATGGCCAGCAAGATATTTATAGTTGCAACAAGCGTGTTGGTGTATGCGGCGTGTTTTTCCATCCGTGAGCGATATTTCTCGTCTGTAAAGAATGCCGCTGTTGGACCGGGGAATTATGGGCGTATTGTTTCCATGGCGCCGAGCATAACCGAGACGCTCTATGCCTTGGGATTGAGCGATCGGCTGGTTGGAGTTACCAGATATTGCACATATCCACCGGCGGTGCAAAGGCTTCCGCGGGTAGGCGGTTTTTTGGATCCGAATTTCGAGGCCATAGTCGCGCTTAAGCCCGATTTGGTGATCCTGCTTGAAGAACACGAGCAATCGTTGCCGGGATTTCAGAAATTGGGTTTGAGAACAACGGTTGTATGCCATAAATACATTAACGGAATTATTGAATCGTTGCGGACTGTCGCGAGCGTATGTGGTGTCGAGGATCGGGGGCGGCGGGTTGCCGATGACATACAATCGCGGCTGGATCGGATTCGCGAAAAAACGGCGCATGCCAAACGGCCTCGCGTAATGATCGCCATCGACCGCATACAAGGCAGCGGGGGTCTGGTGGATGTATATATCGCGGGCGACGACGGGTATTTTGACAACATGATCGAACTGGCCGGCGGCGAAAATGCCTATCACCGGGCATTGGCCCGGTTTCCAGTGGTCTCGACCGAAGGCATAATGCGGATTAATCCCGACGTGATCGTGGACCTGGTGTCGGGTGTGGATACGGAGCATTTTCAATCGGAACGCGCCCTGGCCGATTGGCAGGGATTGGCCGGCGTGGAGGCCGTAAAGCGACATCGGGTTTATGCGTTTAATCGGGACTACTCGACAGTGCCCGGCCCTCGTTTTATTCGGTTTGTGGAGGATTTGGCCCGATTACTGCACCCGGAGATTGATTGGAACGATTCATGAGCAACATCCCTCACCCTAACCCTCTCCCGACCAACCTTCGGTCGGTGCCCGGAGAGGGGATTAGCGACAAAAACCCCCGGTGTGTTCACCGGGGGCCAAATGATGCGGTTTTGGAGGCGAAAAATTTCTCCATTTCACTGGGGGGAAAAGAAATTTTGCGCGAGGTTTCGTTTTCGGTTCGCCGCGGGGAGTATGTGGCGATAGTGGGTCCCAACGGGGCGGGCAAGACAACGTTGCTTAGGTGCTTCGATCGATTGCTGACGGGCGGAACTGGGGAATTGGAAATCGAGGGCATGGAGCACAATCGGTTTCGGCAGAAAGACCTGGCCCGGCTGGTGGCTTACGTACCCCAGGCCGACAGCCGGATGATTCCCTTTAGCGTGGAGCAATTCCTGCTGATGTGCCGGTATCCGCATCTTAGTCCGTTTTCGCCGGCGGGCAAAAAAGATCGGCTGGCGGTAAGCGAGGCCATGTCGAGGACGAATACGGCCGAGTTTGCCGGGCGGCGGATTTCCACGCTCAGCGGTGGGGAACGGCAAAAAGTATATATCGCCGCCGCGCTGGCCCAGGGGGCTCATATCTGGCTGTTGGACGAGCCGACGACGTTTTTGGATTATAACAGGCAAAACGAGATTTTGGCCTTGATGGCGTCGGTCAACAAGGAGATCGGGGTCACAATACTGGCAGTGACGCACGATTTGAATCACGCGGTGTTGGAAACGGATCGGGTGGTGGCGCTGAAGGAAGGCGGAGTAGTATTTAACGGCACTCCGGCCGAGATCATGAAAGCGGATGTGCTCGAGCGGATTTATGATACGCCGCTTTTGCTGGTCGATCATCCGTTGGAGAAAATTTCCATGATTGTCCCTCCCGGAGCAAGCTCCGGGGCTAAACGATGAGTATGAAATTATTCGTATGACATTCAATAAACGATGAATATGAATCGGTCCTTGATACTCTTCGGATTATTCGCATTGGCCGTGCTGGTTGTGGCGGCTGCGCCGTTTTGGGGCATGGAATCGATTCCCCTCGGCGCGCTTTGGGGCTCGGCCGACGATGCGGTGAAGATCGACATCCTTTGGAAGCTGCGAATTCCGCGGGTGGCGATGGCTTTTTTGGCCGGCACGGCATTGGCTTCAAGCGGCATGAGTTTTCAGGCCATGTTTCGCAATCCGCTGGCCACTCCGTTTACGCTGGGCATATCGAGCGGGGCGTCGCTGGGTGCGGCATTGTGCATTCAACTGGGGTGGAGTTTTTCGGTGTTGGGCATCCCCGGCGTCGCGATTTCGGCTTTTTGCGGGGCGGTGACAACCATCTTTTTGGTTTACACCTTGACGACGCGCGCGCCTCAGGGTTCGAGTACGGCCACGATGTTGCTGGCGGGCGTGGCGATAAGTTTCTTTTTTTCCAGCTTGATTCTTTTTTTACAATACATGAGCGATTTATCGCGGACGTTCCGCATGATCCGCTGGGTGATGGGCGGCATGGAAAACGTGGTCGATTTCGGCGAGGTGCTGACGGTGCTGCCGTTTGTGATCGCGGGATGCCTGATAATCGCCTTTTTGACGCACGAGTTGAACCTGATGCTTTTGGGCGAGGATTTCGCCGTCAGCCGCGGGGTGGCCATAAATTTCACCAAGATGTTGTTGTATTTCGCGGTGTCGCTGATGGTGGGCGCGGTGGTGGCGTTTTGCGGCCCGATCGGATTCGTGGGGCTGATGGTTCCGCATATTTGCCGCATGCTGGTGGGGGCGGACCACCGCCGCCTTTTTCCGGCCACGTGGCTGTTGGGCGGGGCGTTTCTGGTGGTGTGCGACACGGTCGGGCGGACGATCATGGCCCCAACCGAACTGCCGGTGGGCGTAATCACGGCATTGCTGGGTGGGCCGTTTTTCCTGTGGCTGCTTTTTGGTCGGAGATGGGGATTTCATGAATTTTAGAAACTATCCAAAACAACCGCGTCATTCCGAAAAACTGCGTCATTCTGAGCGGAGCGAAGAATCTGGATTGAGATATATGGAAAATAATGGCAAAATATCACTTGCGGCGAGATCCTTCGCTTCGCTCAGGATGACTGTTGTATAGAGTTTTAATAAAATTGGAGCGATTATGTTCGGTTTAGAAAAATTCGATCCGGCCGATCCGCAATATGCCACGCGGGTAGTTGATGCCATTCTGGCCGAGGGGAGGGCATGCGGGGCCAGCGATCTGCATTTGCAGCCGGGCTCGCAGGGATTGGAACTGAAATACCGGCTTAACGGAGTGCTGGCGCCGGCGGCGGTTTTTTCGGCCAAATTGGGACCGAACATCATCGCCAGGCTGAAGGTAAAAGCCGAACTTTTGACCTACCATACCGACCGCCCTCAGGAAGGCCGCATCCGCATGCCGGAGTCCGACGTGGAAATGCGGGTAAGCACTTTTCCCACCTTGCACGGCGAGCGGGCGGTGG
>JBEKSO010000067.1:0-12758 GCA_049516935.1 Thermoguttaceae bacterium | reverse complement strand
AATGGGCTTCGTCGATGACCAATTCCCGCTCTTCCTCGGAAGGGGCGTCGGGCGCTTCGTGCTCGGCAATTTCCTCCGGCTCGGGGGGAAGATCCTGGGCCTCTTCTTCCAGCACCTCGAGCACTGGATTCTCCTCCATCTCCTGCTCGATCCGCTCTTGCAGGGCCAAGATGGGCAACTGCAAAATCTCCATCGACTGGATCATCCGCGGCGCCAGCACCTGCTTTTGCACCATCCTCAGGTCTTGACCGAACGAGAGACGCATAGGTAAGAGATTAGGGGCTAGGGATTGGGGACTAGGGATTAGTAAATTATTACATTATTAAAACGCCTGGCGGCCGGTGATGGCGTCGGCCAGTATCTCCTTATTAGCAAATTCTAACACACTTCCGGAAGTAATACCTCGGGCGAGCCGGGTAATTTTAAGGGGCAAATTGCTCAAAAGGTTGGAAATGTGCAATGCCGTGCCGTCGCCCTCTATTGTAGGATTGGTGGCCATGATCACTTCCTTAAAATTACCATCACGGAGCCGTGCGACAAGAGCCTCGATGGTAAGTTGGTCCAGCCCGATCCCTTCCAAAGGGGCAATTCGTCCGAGGAGCACGTGATATAAGCCTCGATACACGCCGGCTTGTTCCAGGGCAATCAGGTCGCGCGGCTGCTCGACGACGCAAATTACATCCTGCTCCCGTTTGGGGTCCCGGCAGATGGCGCACTGATCCTCTTCCGATAAATTGTAGCAAGTTCGGCAATACCGCACATTTTCTTTTACCGCCCGAATCGCCTCGGCCAAGGCCAGGGCCTCGTTGCGATTGGTGCGCAGAATATGATACGTGAGGCGTTCGGCCGATTTCCGGCCGATGCCCGGCAGTTTGGCAAACTCGTTGATCAGATTGATTACCGATTGGGTAAGCTCGGCCATGGTTAAGTTTTAAGTTGTCAGTTTAAAGTTATGGCGAGGCTATCAGCAGTCAGCTATTAGGATGAATACTTGTAATGACTAACTGCTGATTGCTGAGAGCTGATCTCCATTCATCCCTCATCTTTATTCTCATCCTGTTCCGAACCGGTAAATTTTTCCAAAGCTTCCTGAAACATGCTGGGCAGGGGAATGCCGCCGGTGAGTTCTTTCATTGTTTCGGCGTGCATTTGCTTGCCCTTGGCGATGGCTTGATTAACGGCCGCGGTTACCAGGTCTTCGAGCAATTCACGGTCGGCCTGGGCGAGGAGTTGGGGGTCGATGTGGCAGCGTAAAACCTCCATGAGGCCGTTGACTTCGATTTCCACCATTCCGCCCCCGGACGAGCCCACAACGCGGTGGTTCTTCATGGCCTCGGTAATCTGATCCATGTGGCTGCCGATTTTCTGAGCCTGTTTGATCAAGGCGGCAAGATTGGATAAACCCTTAAACATGGCAGTATTATTGAATTGGAGGTTCCACTCGCGTTGGCGATGCACCGAACAATTCGGCCGCTCTTTGGATCATCGGATGCTTGGAGATTTCCAGCATCATCTGGTGCTGCGATACGGGTTTGGCGGGCGTTGCGGCGGCCCCTGCGCCCGATTGTTCCGCATCGATAACAAACTCTACTCGGATCCGCCGACCGATCGCCTCGGCCAAGGCCTGTTCGAAGCGGACAACTTGTTCAGGCCGTTCACAGAACGTCTTGGCTACAGCATACCCAGATTTGAAGCTGATGACCAGACGGTCCGGCGGGGATATTGTTATGCGGTCAAATTGCCTGGCATGCTCAGCGGCCATTCCTGAAAGGCGCGATAATGCCCGGTCCCATATATCCGCTGCATTTTCAGGAGTAAACGCCAACTCGGGCCCATCCGAAGATGCAGGCGGCAGTGATGAAACAGGGGGGATTAGCGCCGATTCAATGTTTTTTTTTACGGTATTTTGTCCGCTTGGCGGTGGTTGAGCGGACATTGCACGCGGGTTTGGGCGTTCTGGATTCCCCCCGCCTGCCGGAATTCCGCCGCGCAACTGGGCAATCAAAGCCGGCAGTTCGTCGAGATCTTCAAGGTGGCAAACCCTTACCAAGGCCAACTCGGCCAAGATCCGCCCCTGGGCGCTGTATCGCATTCGCGAAAGGGTCTGATCTAGAATTTGCATCACAGCCAGGATGGTTTGCAACCCCAACTTTTTACCGGCCTGGACAATGTCATTTGCACAGGAGGGCGCCACATATAGAAACGATTCCGCTGCGCAACCGGCCGCCGCGGCCATGCAATCTCGGAAAAAACCGAATAATTGCTCGACCACGAGCGCCGCATCCACCCCGGCATGCAGTGCGGCGTCGAAATCGGCCAAGACCGCCGCTGCCTGACGATCGACGATGTGCCGAAGCATGTCTGTTAGCAGCGAGTCGCCGGCCGTACCCAGCATGCCGTGTACGTCTTCCAGTGTGATTCGCCCGGGGGAAAAGGCCAGCAACTGTTCCAAGAGCGATTGGCTGTCGCGCATCGATCCAGCCGCCCGCCGGGCAAGCACTTCGAGGGCCTCGTCATCGGCCTGGACGCCTTCGGCATCGACGATCTGACGGAGGCGGGTGGCTATGGATTGCGTCAAAATTCCGGCGAAATCGAACCTCTGGCATCGCGACAGGATAGTAATGGGGATTTTGGTGGGTTCGGTCGTGCAAAAAATGAATTTTACGTGCTCCGGCGGCTCTTCCAGGGTTTTAAGCAGAGCGTTGAAGGCCTCGCGGGTGAGCATGTGCACTTCGTCGATAATATAGATTTTGAACCGCGACCGGCTGGGGCGGACATTGACGTTCTGCCTTAACTGGCGGATTTCGTCGATGCCGCGGTTGCTCGCCCCGTCGATTTCCAGGACGTCCACGTCATCGCCGCCGCTGATGCTTTGACACGTATCGCATTGGTTGCATGGAAGGGGCGCAGGGCCTTTTTCGCAGTTTAAGGCCTTTGCCAAAATCCGTGCCGCCGATGTTTTGCCCACCCCGCGAGCACCGGTAAACAAATAAGCGTGGCCGACGCGATTGGCGGCTATGGCATTGGAAAGGGCCTGGGCCACGTGTTCCTGGCCCACGAGTTCTTCGAAAACCTGGGGCCGATACCGTCTGGCGACAACCACATACTGCTGTTGCCGGGCGGTTTCTTCTTGCGGCGATTGGTTATCGGCTGGTGAATTTGACATAAAGGGTTCGGGGTTCAGGGTTCAGGGTTCAGGATTCAGACTTATTTCCTTTATCACGAATATTCTGAACCCTGAACCCTGAGCACTGGACCCTTTAAATAGCCGGCGGCCGATGAGAGGCCCGCCGCACCTGGGAAAGACTGCTTATGGCTGCTGACTTTCGTCCCTGACCAGGTTCACAGGTCCCCATTGCAGGGGCCCCTCATCGGATGCCGGCTAGGTGCTATCCAATTATTTGTCCCTATTTTTACATTTCAAGCCCGAATCGTCAAAGGGGGGTAAAAAACGTTACAGGTACGCCGTAAAGATCCCTGGGGGCATGAAAAGTATCCTTATGATATAATCATATTTTCTTCATGTTCCTTGTGATCTATGAGCACAAATAATTGGATAAATCGAAAATGAAATCAAAAAGCAAAATCGCCGTGCAAAAATTTTCGGAAGGCTATAACTGCGCCCAGTCGGTGTTTTATTGTTTTTGCGACGAACTGGGGTTCGATAAAAATACGGCTTTAAAACTGGCCACCGGACTGGGCGGCGGCATGGGGCGAAAAGAGGAAGTATGCGGCGCAGTGACCGGCGGAATTATCGCATTGGGCATAAAATACGGCAGGGGTGAGAAAGACGACCGCTCGGCCACAGAACTGACCTACCAAAAAACCCGCGAACTAATGGACCGGTTTGCCGCCAAACACGGCACGTTCGTCTGCCGCCGGTTGCTCGGCGGCTGTGAATTAACGACCGAGGAAGGGCAAAAGCAGTACAAGGAAAAGGACCTTTTCAACAAGGTATGCAAGCCATGCGTCGAGAGCGCGGTCGAAATCCTGGAAGAAATACTGTGAAAATGCACCCGGCCGCGGAATGATCGATCTAAATCCGTAGTTTAGAGCCGATCCTAAAGCATAAAACTTCAATCACAGCCAGGGATTAAGCCTGCGGATTCACGGCCATTCAGCCCTCACCCTAGCCCTCTCCCAAAGGGAGAGGGGACTTTTTGGGATAGGCACTACGCATTGGCCCCCGGTGTATTCACCGGGGGCTAAATAGATTTTTTATCTTTAGTTTCGAGACATACTCAACTAACTTCGCTTCGTCTCTCAACTGGCGACAAGCTGGACTTGGTAAGCCAGGCTCGAGATAAATTGTTTCGCCGAGGCGTATTCCATGGGGGGAATATCGCGTATTTCTTGATTGAGTTGGTTTATCATTTTACTGGTTTCATCTCGAATTACCATTAAATCTTCCATGGAGACGTCGCCGTAACGGGCGCGCTTGGCGAACAACTCATCCAACACGCCGCGGCTGGAGGCGAATTGGTCGGTGCGCAGCGACCGGGGCCAGTAAATTCTTCCTGATGCCGCATCCAATTGATTGGGACCAAGAGATTTCGGCTTGCCCATCTGGGCGTATCGCAACAGGTCCTCGGGGCTGGGACGAGGGCCTTGCTCCTCAGCAATTGCAGCGCGTTGCTCCCGGCGCATTTGAAAATACGTATTGGTCCACAGATCGCGGTTTAGGATCGCGTTGCGGTCAGCTTCGGTGGCATTAATAGCGGCCTGCGAAGTCAAGAGGTTGTAATCCCCTTTCGAGCGGATAACGTCGCCGATTCCATAGGCAAAGCTTTGCCCGGCGGTAACGGCCCTGTTATCGCCCCAAGAATAGCCGCCGTATCCGCCGTAAAAATCACCATACATTTGCCCTAAACACAATGTTGTGCCAAGCATGAGAGGCAATGCAAATGCCGTTATCCTCAAAATGTTTTTGCTGGATTTCATGTTCTACTCCTTCAGAAAAGAGAATTAAAAAAGTTGGCCAACTCAAACATCAGCCCAAAAAAATCATCCTTGCTACTGGCTCTTAATTACAATCTCTTGCTCCCGTAAAAACATAACCAAGCGCTTTCTGATTCTGTAATATTATATACGTCGCGTATTTAATTTGTGTAGTTGCAAGTCAGTCTAATTCAATAGAAATAGATCATGACAAAAGGACATTTAGAAATATGTTTGATTACGATTTCTCTATTTTTTTAAACAGGGAGTATGTGTAAAAAAGGTTTATTAAAGCCAATAAAATAATATGGTATGATAAAATCAAAACTCCGGATCGAATTTCGGTGATAAGTCGCTAAAAGCACACGGATTGCAACCCATGCGCTGTCGAACTGCCCGAAAGCCTATATCCGTGGCGTACGGCGGCAAAGATCTTTATTCAAAAAACCGCGGTTGACCCGTGGCGGCCAAAACGGAGGCCCACAATTCACCTTCCACTTGCACTTGGCGTTTTTCGGCCGTGGCTAAGGAAATAGGCAAATGCACGAATGTGCTGCATTGATATCCTATAAGCACGTCGGTCTTGCCGGCCATGGCGGCATGCGCGGCCTGGCGGCCGAATTGATCGCATAAAATACTGTCGTCGCAATTGGCCGGGCCGCTGCGGATGAAGTAGCTGGGATCCATGTATTTCAGATCGATTTTCGGGCCTTGTTGGGCGAAGAAGCGATTGATCTCGTCTCTCAGGAACAATCCGATATCGTGATGCTTTATGTTGCCCGAGGCGTCGCGTTCCACTTTCTCGCCGGAGAACAGATCCTGGCCTGCGCCTTCGGCCACCACGATCACGGCGTGTTTTCGCGCTAGAATCCGCTCCCGCAGGACATTTAAAAATCCCTTTTCTCCGTAAAGTGCAAAAGGGGTCTCCGGGATCAAAGTAAAGTTGACGTCCTGGCTGGCCAGGGTGGCGTAAACGGCGATAAATCCGGCGTCGCGCCCCATGACCTTTACCAATCCGATGCCGTTTACAGCGCCTTTAGACTCGACGTGGGCGCAGCCGATCACCTTTTCCGCCTGCTCCACGGCGCTGACCAGACCAAAGGACCGGGCACAGAATTCGATGTCGTTGTCGATGGTTTTGGGGATTCCCACAATCGCTATTTTTGCCCCCCGGCGCGAGCACTCCTCGTAGATCTGATGTGCGCCGCGCTGCGTGCCGTCCCCGCCGATGCAGAACAGGATGTTGACTGCCTGCTTTTCCAGGAGATCTACCATTGCCGCCGTATCCTGCGGACCGCGCGAAGTGCCGAGGATGGTTCCGCCCGCCCGGTGGATATCCTCGACCGTTTCCATGCTTAGCACAAGGGGCGGCTCACCGGCTTGCTCGTTGAGGCCCAGATATCCGTGGCGAATGCCCAGGATGTTCTTGACGCCGTAGTTCATGTGCAATTCCAGGAACAACGAGCGTATGACGTCGTTCAGCCCGGGGCATAATCCGCCACAGGTAACAATCGCCGCCCGGGTATTTTGGGGATCGAAAAAAATCTGTTCCCTGGCCCCGGCCTTCTCGAACCACAGTTCCTTTTCCGGCGGGCCGGTAGCGGTGATCTCCGCAGGATGGCGAACATAACGCTCGGCAGGGACGAATTTCGCCTTGCCGTCGCCCGGCCGGCTGGTGCGGCGAAGCGGCGAGGGCAATGTCGCCTCGCCTAGGGATGCAGTTTCCACAATCCTGGGATTTGTATTCATGAGGCTATATCCTAGCCGGGCAGTTTTCCACCCAATAAATTTCCCATTGCCCGGGTAGTATCATAGCGGATCAAGATGATGCGAATAATGGCCGTTATGGGTACGGCCAGGACCATGCCCATGTAGCCCCACAAAAGCCCCCAAAAAGCCAAGGCTAACAGGATGGTGACCGGGTGCAGTTCCAATCCGCGGCCCAACAATTTGGGCTCGATGGCGTTGCCGATTATCGTTTGCAGGGCCCCCGGAATCGCCACCACGCCGATAATGGGCCAAATACTGTGGAATTGCATCAAGGCGAGCGGAAGAGGCAGCAAGGTGGCAATTATCGATCCGATGTTGGGAATGAAGTTCAAGAGGAAGGTCAGCAATCCGAATACAGAGGCCATCCGCAGTCCCAGCAAGTGAAGTATCAGCCATACGAGCAAGCCGGATACGGCTGAGATGGCGAATTTCGTGACAATGTAGCGGCGGACCGCGGTTTCGATTTCTTTATGCAGACCCAAGTGCGTATGACGAGAATTCCGCCCGGCCAGCAAAAAAATGACGAAGAAAGTGATCAATAATCCGTTGGCAATCAAACTTGCGATCAAAACAGTGCCTGTGCCCACCGCCTGGGTGATGATCCCCGGCCCTTGCTGTTCCACGACATTTAAAATTTTGTCGTAATCGACTTTATCGATCCAATCTTTCAACCATTTTATTTGAGCGGTTGAATCCTTGAATCTTTCGACATATTCTGCCGCCGTATCCTTGAAACTTTTAACGATTTCTGGAGTCGTAGTGACGATGGCATCTACGGCCCCAATCAAAAACATGCCGAACAGGCTGAGGAATCCCACAACAATGATCAGGGCCAGGACGGTGGCCAGCGATTGGGGGATCTTGCAGCGGAGAACTTGGAAATCGACAATGGGCACTACAACCGTGGTCAGGAACACCGCCAGCACAAACGGAACCAGCACCACCTTTGTATAGACCAATCCGGCGGCCAAGGCCACGACCGCTATAATTACCAGCGATCCCACGGCCAGCCAAATCTGCTCGTTGCGGCGTGTCGATTCCACAGTTATTATCCCTCCTCAAACTCAACTCGGCGAAACGATGGCAATTATGTTAAAGGAAAACGTTATCAACGCCTGTTATGACGCCCATAGACTCGGCCCTCATGCCGATTGCGGCATGATATAAGGGCGGTTAGGATTGCAACGAAAAGGTCTGAAAATCAGAAGATATTGATAATTTCGCCGGCCGTGGGTTTTCAGCCTTACCCGCCTGTCTTTTCAAGGTACCTTTGCATAGAATTTTTCGGAAAACAAGTATCAAGCATGATTCATACTTTCGAGGCCTCTATGAGTAATATTCGCCGCTTTTCAGTGGGTTTTTTGGCCGTTATGACATTGGCCGCCGCGGGATGCGGAACCAAACCGCCCGCCTTGGTCGAATTGCCGCCGCCGGAGGTCACGGTCTGCAAACCTATTGTCAAAGAAGTCATCGACTACTTTCCACAGTTCAGCGGCCGGACCGAGGCCACCGAGGAGGTCGAAGTTCGCGCACAAGTAAGCGGCTACATCGTAAAGATCAATTTCACGGACGGACAGGAAGTCAAAAAAGACGACCTGTTGGTGGAAATCGATCCCCGGCCCTACCAAGCCGCTTTGGACAAAGCCAAAGCCGAGGTGGATCGCTGCCAGGCTCTCTTAGTCAAGAGCAAGGCCGACCTTGCCCGATCGGAAAGGTTGCTTCCCTCCGGGGCTGTCAGCCGCGAGGAATACGATCAGCAATTCGCGGCCAGGGATATGGCTGGGGCGCAATTGGAGGCCGCAAAGGCCGCCGTGCGGGATGGGGAATTAAACCTGGAATTCACCAAGATCACTGCTCCGATTCCAGGGCGAACCAGCCGGGCCAGAATCACCGCCGGCAACCTGGTCCAGGCCGGTATGGGCGGATCGTCCGTGCTTACGAGCATCGTAAGCACCAAACACATCTATGTGTATTTCGACATGGACGAGCGGACTTATTTGATGTCGCAGCAGATGGTGCGAGATCAGGGCAAGAATCCGCAAACCGAGCACATAAAAGATCTGAAAATTCCCGTGGAAATCGGCCTGGCCAACGAAGAAGGTTTTCCACACCAAGGAATATTGGATTTTGTGGAAAACAAGGTCGATTCAAGTACGGGCACAATCCGAGTGCGGGCGGTGCTCGACAACAGCGAGCGCCGGCTGACTCCCGGACTTTTCGTGCGCGTGCGCGTGCCTGCCAGCGATCCAAAACAGGCCCTTTTAGTGGCCGAAAGCGCACTGGGAACCGATCGCGATAAAAAATTCCTGCTGGTGGCGGACAAAGACAACGTGGCCCAATATCACCAGGTCCGTTTAGGATCGCCCCAAGGCGACCTGCGCGTAATCGAGGCGGGCATCAAGGCCGACGACTGGGTGATTGTGAACGGCATTCAGCGGGTGCGCCCGGGCATGAAGGTAACGCCCCGCCCAGGCCCCATGCCCGGATTGATAGAGGAAAGTATTCCAAACAAACCGCCAGCCGACACCGAAAAACCAAAAACATAATACAAAGCGAACAATCCGTCCCACGTAAAATCCTGAACCCTGAACCCCGAACCCTGAACCCTTTAACATGTTCGCACGTTTTTTCGTCGACCGGCCGATTGCGGCCACCGTCCTTTCGGTAGTGATTGTGCTGTTGGGGCTGGTGGCGTTGGAAACTCTTCCCGTTGCCCAGTATCCCGAGGTTGCGCCGCCCACGATCCAGGTGACCGCGAACTATCCGGGGGCAAACGCCAAGGTCGTGGCGGAAACGGTGGCCGCGCCCATCGAACAGGAAATCAACGGCGTGGAGAACATGCTTTACATGTCGTCCTGCTCGACAAACGACGGCAACATGTCGCTAACCGTCACATTCAAGTTGGGGACCAACCTGGACATGGCCCAAGTCTTGGTGCAGAACAGGGTGGCAATCGCCGAAGCCAAGCTGCCTGAAGATGTCAAGCGCCAAGGCGTAACCACCAAGAAGCGTTCGCCCAGCATATTGCTGTGTGTGAATTTGATCTCGCCCGACAAGAGCCGAGACCAGCTTTACCTGAGCAACTACGCAACAACCGACGTGAAAGACGTTATTGCCCGCCTGGACGGCGTGGGCGACGTGACCTTTTTGGGCAGCCGCGATTACAGCATGCGGATCTGGCTGGACCCGGAGAAATTGGCATCTCGCGACATGGTTGCCAACGACGTGGTGGAAGCCCTGCGCGAACAAAACATTCAGGTAGCCGCCGGGCGGATCGGTCAGCCGCCGATCCCCAAGGGCATCGCCTTCGATTACCCGATCAATACCTTGGGCCGCTTGATCGATGCCGAGGAATTTGCGGATATTGTAATCAAAACGGGCGGCAAAGGGCAAATTACCCGCTTGAAGGACGTTGCCCAGGTGGAACTGGGCGCAAAAAACGCTGACGTCAACAGTTATTTGGATGGGGAACCATCGGTCACCATGGCAGTGTTCCAACTGCCAGGCGCCAACGCCCTGGCGACCGCTGAAGAGATTAAAAAACAGATGGAGAAACTCAAGCAGTCGTTCCCGCGCGGCATGGATTACCGCATCGTCTACGACACTACCATATTTATAGACGAGTCGATCCACGAAGTGTACAAGACACTGTTCGAGGCCTTTATCCTGGTGTTTATCGTGGTATTGCTTTTCCTGCAGGACTGGCGGGCGACGCTCATGCCCATGATCGACGTGCCCGTCTCGCTTATTGGAACGTTCGGGGTGATGGCGCTTTTGGGATTTTCGTTGAACAATCTTTCGCTCTTCGGGCTGGTGCTGGCCATCGGCATCGTGGTCGACGACGCCATAGTCGTGGTGGAAAACATCGAGCGCTGGATGGCCAAGGGCCTGCCGCCGCGCGACGCCACGATCAAGGCCATGGACGAAATCACCGGGCCGGTGATCGCCATTACCCTGGTTTTAAGCGCGGTGTTTATTCCCACGGCGTTTATAGCGGGGATAAGCGGCCAATTCTATCGGCAGTTCGCGCTGACGATCGCCACTTCGACGATCATTTCCGCGATGAACGCCCTGACCATGGCCCCTGCCCGGGCCGTGCAACTTATCAAGCCGCATTCGGGCGAACACGCGCATGAGACTCGCGAGGCATTGCCGCGCTGGGGGATAGTGATTTTGGCCGGCCTGCTGGTGTATTGGCTGTTTGGCCCGACAATTGGCGCTTGGATAGGCCTGCCCGCATATATGCTCGATCAAACGGCCGAATCGCACACTCTCACCAGCACATCATTGCTCTGGGGTTTCAGAGTAATAATCTTCGCTGTCGGCGCCGGCTTGGGATGGTACTTTGCCGGCGCGATAAACTTCATTTTGATGAGTTTCTTCCAAGGCTTCAACCGCGTGTTCGACGTGGCCACAAAATTATACGGACGGGTTGTGGGCGGTCTGCTGCGTGTTAGTGCGATTGTGCTTTTGATTTATGCCGGGCTGTTGGGACTCACCTACGCCGGATTCAATACGGTTCCACTGGGCTTTATTCCCGATCAAGACAAGGGCTACCTGGTCTGCAACGCCCAATTGCCCGACGGGGCCAGCTTGCAGCGGACCGAAGCCGCAATGCTGAAAATCGACGAGATTGCCCGCAAAACCCCGGGCATTGCCCATACGATTCGCGTGCCCGGATATTCCATACTCACGAGCGTGAATCTGACCAATGTAGGCGGAATGTTCATAATCCTGGAACCTTTTGAACACCGCAAGGGAAGTCCCGAGCTATCGGCTGACGCCATAGCAGACAAACTGCGGCAAAGTCTGTCGGCCGTGCAGGAGGCACAAGTGGTCTTGTTCGGGGCTCCGCCCGTCGACGGTCTGGGAAATACGGGCGGATTTAAACTCCAAGTACAGGACAAGGGCGATATCGGCTTCGACGGGCTGCAAACGGCCGTGACCGACCTGGCCCAGGCCGGCAACGCCCAGCACGGACTGGTCGGATTGTTTAGCAGTTTCCGGGCTAATCAACCACAACTTTTTCTGGACGTGGATCGGACAAAGGCCAAAAGCATGGGACTCGACCTGAACCAGGTGTTCAACACGCTGCAGGTTTATTTAGGCTCGGCCTATGTCAACGATTTCACACGCTTCGGCCGCAACTGGCAGGTGAACGTGCAGGCCGACGCCGCCTTTCGGGCACGGCCGGAGGATATCGGCAAACTCAAGGTCCGCAACGCCGCCGGGCAAATGGTGCCCTTGCAAACAATTGTAAACGTGCGGAATACCAGCGGACCGGCAGCGGTCAACCATTACAACAAAGATGTCTCGGCGGAAATCAACGGAAACATGGCCCCGGGCACAAGCTCGGGCCAGGCCATCGCCATTATGGAAGATCTAGCCAAGAAAGATCTGCCCCAGCGGATGGATTTCGAATGGACCGAACTGACGCTCCAAGAGATTCGGGCCGGGAACACAGCAGCATCGGTGTTCGCGCTGGGAACGCTGCTGGTTTTCCTGGTGCTTTGTTTCCAGTACGAAAGTTGGACCCTGCCTATGGCCATTATTTTAATTGTGCCCATGTGCTTATTGGCGGCCATCACCGGCGTATGGCTGTGCAATATGGATAACAACATCTTCACGCAGATCGGGCTGGTTGTGCTTATCGGTCTGGCCGCCAAAAATGCCATCCTGGTGGTCGAGTTCGCCAAGCAGTTGCAAAGCGAAGGGGCTTCGCTCCACGATGCCGCTGTGGAAGCCTCGCGCGTCCGATTGCGTCCCATACTTATGACCTCGTTCGCCTTCATCCTGGGCGTGGTCCCACTGGCAACGGCGGCAGGCGCGGGGGCGGAGATGCGTCAAGCCCTGGGTATCGCCGTCCTGAGCGGTATGCTGGGAGTAACCTTCTTCGGGCTGATGCTAACGCCGGTATTCTTCTGCGTAATCGGCTGGTTTACGGGCGGGAAAAACAGCAACAAATAAATAGAATCGCGAAACCGCAAGCGGTTTATGCAGATAAATAAAGCCCCCGGTGTAATCACCGGGGGCTAAATACGTTTCATGCA
>JBEKSO010000066.1:0-12776 GCA_049516935.1 Thermoguttaceae bacterium | reverse complement strand
ATTGCAAATTGGCAATTGCAAAATGCAAATTGCAAATTGAACAAGCGAAATGACTTGCGACTGTCCCCCGCCCATTGTCCACCGCTCACTATCCACTTTTCTCCTTCATCATTCGTGCTTCGTATTTTTTCACCGGCCGCCTCTTGCCAGGTAAAAAAAATCGGTTTATAAACATCCTTGCATTGGAACAAATACGTTGGAGAAAGTAATGGCAACTATAAATGTTGCACTAATCGGCCAGGGTTTTATGGGGCGTTCGCACTCGAACGCCTGGGGCCAGGTTGCCAAGTTTTTCCAGCCGCCTTTAATCCCCATAATGCATACTGTTTTTGGCCAGGCTGAGGAAAATCCCCAGTTGTTTGCCGCAAATTGGGGTTGGAAACACGCCTCGACCAACTGGGAGCAACTTGTAAAATCGCCCGAGATCGGATTGGTCGATATAGTCACGCCCAATTACATGCATGCACCAATAGCCAAGGCGGCCATTGCCGCGGGCAAGCCGGTGTGCTGCGAAAAACCCATCGCCGGCACGCTCGACGACGCCCGCGACATGGTCCAGGCCGCCAAGACCGCCAAGGTCAAGACATTTGTGTGGTTTAACTATCGCCGTTGCCCGGCGGTGGCATTGGCCCATCAGTTGGTTAAGCAGGGCAAACTGGGCGATATCCGGCATGTTCGAGCGGTATATTTGCAGGATTGGGCATCAGAGTCAGTGCCCCTGTTGTGGAGGTTCGACAAAAATCTGGCAGGCTCCGGCGCCCACGGCGATTTGAACGCCCATATTGTCGATATGACCCGCTTTGTCACCGGCCAGGAAATCACCGAAATTGCCGGGGCGATCGTGGAAACGTTCATCAAAGAGCGGACATTGCCCGCCGGGGTTTCCACGGGCGGAATCGCCCAGGGTCGATCCGGGGCCGGGGGCAAAGGTCGTGTGACCGTGGATGACACGGTGCTTTTCCTGGCCCGATTTTCCGGCGGCGCGGTGGCCAGTTTCGAGGCCGCGCGCCAGGCCACCGGCAATCAAAACCGCAATGCCTTCGAGCTGAACGGCACAAAAGGGGCCCTGAAGTTCGACTTCGAGCGCATGAACGAATTGCAATTTTACGATGCCGCGCTGCCCCGTGCGATCCAGGGCTGGTCCACGATCATGTGCACGCATGGCGGCGATCATCCTTATGTGGCCAATTGGTGGCCCGACGCGCATATTATCGGTTACGAGCACGGGTTCACCAACCAGGCGTACGACATTTTAAAATCGCTTGCCGGCGAAATGCCCACCGTGCCGCTCCCCGACTTTGAAGACGCCTACCAAACCCAGCGAGTGCTGGAAGCGGCGCTAAAATCGGCTTGTGAACGTAGACCCGTTAAACTTGACGAGGTAAAATAATAAACGAAGAACCTGGCATGTCTTGACATCCGCAACAAAATAGTTCATTTAGATAGTTATCAGTTTTCGGTATAGTTGTTCATTTTGCAATTTGCAATGACCAATTTGCAATAAAATAGCACGAAAAATGTATTCGAAAATCAACACAAGGACTTTAATTTAAACATTTTCCACTATATCCCTTGCGAGCCGCTCCCCTACCCCCATCGCGGCTCGCATAAGTTCGTCGCGCGACGAAAGAGCGCCACCGACAGCAAGATGCTGCCGGTGGCGCTCAATTTTTTGGGGATAAAACACAAGCCCGAAGCGCAAGCGAGTGAGTGATACCAATTCTATTTCAAACCTGCGCGTTGCTAGCATTCGCAAGTCATTACCATTCAAGCAATTATGAAATCTGCTAGCAGCCATTTTGAAATAGAATGCGTATGAGAGCGCAAGGGGTATTAAACATCCTGCCCTCGCTTGCGCTTCGGGCTGGTGTTTCGCACGCAGAATATATCGCCTTCAGCAAATCCTCTCCCAGAGTAGAGCGGGACTGTTGGAATTTAGTTCCAAGGACGCCGTTCCCCGGAAAAACTCGTCTGCGGCAAGGAAAGAGAGATCACGGGGCGTCGTGCTTGAGTGCCTGGTCGGGACAAGGGCCATCCATGCCGATTCGAATGCCGGAATGTGAAATCCGTCGGTCGAATGCGCAGCAAACAAGCGATCGCGATGCTTCAAAATTTTATTTGACGTTGAATCCGGCTCTTGCCCAGGGCTGAAAGCCGAGTTGCGGTCGGCCGAAAACGCTTGACGAGTTTGAGACGTATTCATCGTTATGGTTGGGGTTATCGCCCGGACCAGTGGGAACGCGCCAAGATTGGGAACTGCGCCGATCGAAATGCTGCCGGTCGTATCGGCCACTTGAAAACCATAGCAGGTCGCTTGCAATTGAGTCCAGGTAAGCGCGCCAGGTTGGTCGAATCCCCAAGGATTATAAAGTGTAAATGTGCCCGTCTGACTATCGTAGCCGATCACGCCGTAGGCATGGCCCGTGTGTAGACCGTAATCCTGGTTCGGCAGGAACGATTGGTCAGTGCCGACTGCCACCGCCTTGTGGCTGTTTATGGCGTCAATAATGGATTGGGGATCGCTAAAATCATAGGGCGTGCCGGAATGACCGAGCACTTGGGCATAAACCCATAGCGGACTACCGCCATTGATGGCGTAGTATGCATTGCTTCCAATATGTCCTAAATTCAGCGTCTCATTCCACTGAACATAAGCCTTTTCCGCCAGCGGGATCCAAAGTGTGTTGGCGGCGTTGTCATACATTGAATAATAGTCGGCAAAGACCAAATGCCCAGCGGATTCGGTGGGCAACATCGCGTCGACGGTCACATAGTCCGCAGTTCCGTTCGAATAAAAGCGGACGGTCCAGGTGCCGTCGTGGTTGTCGAGGAACATGTTACGGATGGCGGCGGGCGAACTGTCGGCAATCATGCCCAGGCCCGTGATGAGGTAGCAATCGCCCAGCGAGCCCTGGAATTCATCGACGTGGGACGGATTGCCGTTGAACAACGAGCCGGACGCCAAATGATACGTAAATGTGGGATCGATGGCGGGATGATCGGAGCCGAAAAACCATTTGTCGATAAGCGAATTGAGTTTTGCCGTCGAACTGCCGGCCGTGAGGTTGCCCAGATTTTGGCCTTGGAAGTAGGCATTGGCGTAGCTACCGTTTACCACGTCGTTGGCCAACACTTTTACGTAGCCGGGCATGTTCAGCGCGGCGGCATCTCTGACAATGGTTTTAAGATCGAGGAAATCATTTTCACTTACCGGGCCGTGTGCGCTGACGCTGCAGAGAATCGTAATCATATCCGCACGGTCGATGGATTGATCGATATACAGGCTCTGGGTGAGATAGGCCAAGTTGGAATCGTACAGGCCTAGGAAATTGTTATTGGTTATGACATTTATGCCCGTCGATCCATGAATTGCGCCGCAAGAAACAGTGACCGTGACGCTGCCGGTGGTTGCAGGCGCCATGTACAGTCCGCCATAGATGAACAAGCCTGAGGAAGCGCTCCAGTTGAAGGTCGGTTGGACGGCCAAGGCGTTGCCGAACTGGTCCAACCCGATGGCGCTGAATTGCTGAAATGAGTAGGGCACCAGTGTAACATTGACTGGATTCAATGCGATGCTGGTCAGTGTAGGAGTTGAATTTACAACTACCGTGACCTGGCTTGTGATCGAAAGATTGCCGGCATCGGTAATCGCCGCGCTAAAGACATAGGCGCCGTTCGTATAAACGGTAACCTGAGTAGTCTTGGCGGCATTGGACCAGTTCGTGCTGAAGGTCGGGGCCAAGGCCCCATTGGGAATCGACAAGGCGGTCCAGTTGTATCTGAGGTTGCCTTCGCCGGCGTCATCCGCGCCCAGGACAGTGAGCTGCGCCGTGGCGCCCGCCGCGGGATTGGATGCTGCGGCAGCCCTGGCCAAAGTGGGGGCGTGATTGATGTCTGCCACGCTTGCCGTGCTGCTGATCGCGCCCGCGGCGGCCCTGACCGTTGCCGCGGCAGTCGTCGCCGGGGCCGTGTACAAGCCCGTGGGCGTAATCGTACCCGCGCTAGAAGTCCAGGTGAAGCCCGGCTGAGTTGTCATGAAATTGCCGAATTGGTCGTATCCCGTGGCTCTGAATTGCTGCGTTCCGCCTGCGGAAAGTGTGGCGTTGCCTGGATTAACCGCTATCCTGGTGAGCGTACTGTTCACAGACACAATAACGCTGCTGCTGGCCGTGTGACCTGCTGTGTCGGCAAGTGCGGCTGTAAAAATATAAGTGCCGGCGGTCTTAAAAGTGACCGTGGTGTTCTTGGCCGCATTAGCGCCGTTCACGCTGAAGGTCGGCGCCTGAGAGCCGCTGGGGCTAAATGTCGTTGTCCAGGTATATTTGATATTGCTCTCATCCGCGCCGTCCGCGCCTAGTACCGAGAGCTGCACAGTAGTGCCCGTGACCCAATAGGACGCAGATGAGGCCGCTTGGGCCACCGCGAGATTGCCCACCACGCGCATGCTCGCTGTGCCATGGATCAAACCCACCGACGCTGTGACGGTGCCGGTGCCGCCCGTGCCCGGCGCGGTCAACAAGCCAGGATGATCATGAGAATTTATCGTTCCCAAGGTAGTTGTCCAAGTGAAGGTAGGCTGGCTTTTTAAGACGGCGCCGAACTGATCGTAGCCCGTGGCACTGAACTGTTGCGTTCCTCCTGCCGGGACGTTCGTGATGGAAGGAGTTACGGTGATGCTGGCAATTGTTTGGTTCACCGTTACTCTGACGTTGCTTGTGGCGTAAAGCCTACCCGCGTCGATGATCGTCGCCGTAAAGTTATAAATCCCGGCCGTCTTGAAAGTAACCGTGGTGTGCTTGGCCGCATTTGTGCCGTTGGCGCTGAAATTCGGCGCTTGGGCGCCGCTGGGCAGAGAGCTGGTTGTCCAGGCGTATTTAAGATTGTTTTCGCCGGCGTCATCGGCGCCCAGAACCGAGAGTTGCACCGTCTTGCCTGTCACGGGATTGGACGCTGAGGCGGCAGCAACTGCCACCGTCGGAGCGTGATTAGCCGGTGCTGCCGCCCCGACAACAAAGGATGCAGGATTGAAGGCGGATGTCGCCCCTTGCATGTCGCCGGTGAGGACCGTGGCGCTAAGCAGCGCCCGCGGCTCGAGCATTTCCGCGCGCAAGATTCTTTTCGCGGTAATCTTCTTCTTATTGCGCGAATTGCGCGATCGGAAAAAATCACGGAACATGCTCTTACTCCCGACTGAAAAAGTACGGCAATCCCTTATGTAATTGCAGGATTTAAACGGAAAAAAGAGAAGGCGCGCCAAGACGATGAATTCTTGCTATATAAAAGAATAGCTTGAAAAAAGCTGCCCAAGGTCCATACCCAACCGCTGGGGAAAAGATAACCGCCAATCAGAACAGAGCCGTTATGACGAATCGACTTAGAATAACGATAATTCCAGCGATAGGGGAATTATTTTTATTGCGGAAACATCAAATAGGGCGCGTGCTTGCACGCGCGCATAGAGTTCTCTCGCGAAATGACATGCGTGCAAGCAGGCTCTTTACGATTCCCGGACTTTCGGTAAGCGCTGGCCGGATCGTTAATCCCTATTGCTCCCGCCGGAAAACCGCATGATCAGATACAGTAGCGTCATGATGGCTTGCAGAGTTGCGGCAACATAAGTCAGGGCGGCGGCGCTGAGGACTTTCTTGACGTACACCAGTTCCTCTTCGTTGATGATGCCCAATTGCACCAGTTGCGCCTTTGCCCGATTGCTGGCGTTGAACTCCACGGGCAGATTGATCAATTGGAAGAATACAAAGCAACTAAATAATCCAATTCCCACCAATACCAGGACCTTGCTGAATATCAAGCCGAGAACAACCATTAACATGCCCAGGCCGCTGCCAAGACTGGCCGTAGGCACAATGGCGTTGCGGATGGTAAGCGGCGCATAGGCACGGGCGTCTTGAATGGCATGGCCGGACTCGTGGGCCGCTATGCCCACTGCCGCCAATGTGCGGCTTTCATAAACCTCTTGAGAGAGCCGCAAGACCTTGGCCCGCGAATCGTAATGATCGCTCAAGCGGCCGGGTATTTCCTCGATCTCCACGTTTTGCAATCCGGCCGAATCGAGAATGTGCCTGGCAGCCGCCGCCCCGCTCAAGGGCGCGACACGCTGCTGCGCCTGCGCATAAGCCATTTGAATGCGCATCTGCGCCCAGAGTCCCAGCAAAAACGCCGGGGCAATATATATAAAATAGACCGGGTCCCAATACATAAACATATATCTCCTCCTTTGCAATGTCCTTTTTAGCGGCGAATAATGCTAACCAATTATAGAGTGTTGGGGTGATTCGCCTAATTGGAATTTTTACATTTATATTTACGGATAATGTAAACAATCAGTTCGGCCAATACCCCACTAAATAAGTAGATGAAGCCGCTCGAAAACCAAGGCTAAGCCGCCTTTTTCAGTTTTCCTTGCCGGGCAATGTCTTGTATCATTTGTCAGGGCAGTTATATTGATGGATTCACAATTTTAAAAGCCAGACCCCCAAGGGGAGAGTATCAATGTCGCAAGAATGTCAGGTTTGCGGAAAAAAGCCCGTCATGGGCAATTCGGTCGCCCATCGCGGCAAGGCTAAATACCTGGGCGGCGTGGGCACGAAGATCACCGGTATTTCCCGGCGGCAGTTCAAGCCAAATCTCCAACGCGTTCACGTCAGCATGGCAAACGGCACGCGGAAAACGGTCCGGGTCTGCACCCAGTGCATTCGCAGCGGCGCGATAACCAAGGTCGTGCGCCAGGCCCCCTTCAAACTCGCCAAAGCGGCCGCGAAGAAATAAGCTTCAGACTATTTGTTCAATTTGCAATTTGCAATTTGCAATTTGCAATTTGCAATCGATTTGCTTGAAACCTTACCCTGACCCCCTGACCTGACCCATATCCATGGCCATCTCTCGCCAAGAAGTTGAAAAGGTTTCCTTGCTGGGCCGGTTGCTGCTTACCGAAGCCGAACTCGACACCATGACCCATCAAATGGGCGATATCCTCGCCTATATGGATCTGCTTGGCGAAGTCGACACCGAGCGCGTCGAACCCATGGCCCATGCCCTGGACGTGGCCAATGTTTTCCGCGACGACAAGGCCCGGCCCAGCCTGGATCGGGAAGACGCCTTGGCCAACGCCCCCCACCGCGACGCCGAATGCTACCTCGTGCCGGCCGTGCTGGGCGAAGTGTGAATAGTTTACGGTTTATCGTTTACAGTTGACCGAAGCCATTCGGAAATCCAAAACTAGGTTTTACCAATTTTTTATCCTGTTTAGCCGCGACCGGGCACCGACCGAAGGTTGGTCCGGGAGCGAGGCAGCATTTTGCAGTCAAATGGCCCTGATCGATCAAACAGCCACGGAACTTTTGGGCCGACTTCAGGCCGGCGAAGTCACATCGGTCGAGCTTACCCGCGCGTTTCTCGACCGCATCGGCCAGTGCGACAACAAAGTGAAGGCCTTTTTGCGTGTCGATCCGCCCGCCGCGCTTACCCGCGCCGAGGAAATCGACGGCCGCCGCAAGGCCGGCAAGCCAATCGGACGCCTGCAAGGTCTGCCCGTAGCGATAAAAGATTTGCTCTGCACAAAAGGCGAGACGACGACCTGCGCCTCGCGGATTTTGGAGAATTTCCGGCCCCCTTACGACGCCACCGTGATCGCCAGGCTCAAGGCGGCCGACGCCGTATTGATCGGCAAGACCAACATGGACGAATTCGCCATGGGCGGGTCGAACGAGAACTCGGGCTACTACCCCGTACATAATCCCTGGGACCTCTCCCGCATCCCCGGCGGGTCCAGCGGCGGGTCAGCCGCCTCAGTGGCCGCGCAGATGGCCCCGCTCGCGGTGGGCAGCGATACGGGCGGATCGATCCGCTGCCCGGCCGGCCTGTGCGGCATCAGCGGCATGAAACCCACTTACGGACGCGTCAGCCGCTACGGACTGGTGGCCTTTGCCAGCAGTCTGGACCAGATCGGGCCCCTGGGCCGAACCGCCGAGGACCTGGCCCTGCTATTGGAAGTCCTGGCCGGCCATGATCCGCTGGATTCCACTTCCATCGACGTGCCCGTGCCCCCGTACACCCAAACCATCGCCAAGCCCCTGGAAAACCTCCGCATCGGACTGGTCCGCGAGCATTTCGGCGAAGGACTCGATCCCGAAGTTGAGAAAGCCGTGCGCGAGGCGGTCCGCGTGTACGAGTCGCTCGGCGCAAAGGTCAAGCAGGTTTCCCTTCCGCATGGGAAATACGCCGTGGCCACGTACTATATTATCGCCCCATGCGAAGCCTCGAGCAATTTGGCCCGCTACGACGGCGTGCATTACGGCCATCGTACCAATGAAAAAGAAATGGTCGCCGAGCTGGATGCCCAGCGCCGCGGGTTGATAAAATCCGGCGACAGGGCCGGGGCCGACAAACTCGAAAACGCGCTCATACGCATGTACCGCCGCAGCCGGTCCGAAGGTTTTGGGCCGGAAGTAAAGCGCCGCATCATGCTGGGCACCTACGCCCTGAGCGCCGGTTATTACGACGCCTATTACAAAAAGGCCCTCAAAGTGCGGCGCCTGATCCGCCAGGATTTTGATAAGGCTTTTGAAGAAGTCGATCTCATTGCCGGGCCGGTCACTCCCACTCCGGCCTTCAAACTGGGCGAAAAAGTCGACGATCCCCTGGCCATGTATCTTTTCGATCTGTACACCGTGAGCCTGAACCTGTCGGGCCTGCCCGGCATCTCCATTCCCGCCGGTTTCTCATCCGCCGGCCTGCCCATTGGCCTGCAACTCCAAGCCCCGCCCTTCGAAGAAGAACGTCTCCTCCGCGGCGCCCGCATGTTCCAGCAAGCCACCGACTGGCACACGCGCAAGCCGAAACTATAAATATGGTTAAAATGTATTAGGTCAGGAGATTAAAAAACCATGACTATTGCTGCTTGCTATCTTTCGTCAGATGGTGTGGTTTTCGGAGCAGATAGCACTACAATGATATACGTCTCAGGAGTGGGCCCCGGAGCGCCAGGCTCTGAGCATCATTATAACTTTGCCCAAAAGATATTTCAGATCGGTGAAAACAGCACTCTTGCCATGACAATGTGGGGATTGGGAAACCTTCGCAATGTGAGCTATCGAACTTTAATCGCCCAATTTGCTGATTCGCTTGTTGGCAAAGGGGCACAATCTATGGATGATGTGGCCAATCGTTGGAATCAATTATTTTGGCCTGCATATTCAACAGATTGTGCACAGATAATAGCCCGCGCTCAAGCATTGCATAGCCAGTCAACTAGATCACCTCAGGAAGATGATGAATTATACTTTCTCTTTCGGGCTTTTTCCGGAGGATTTTGTATCGGTGGTTATTTGATGAATGATCGTACTCCGAGTGCTTATGAAATTCTCTACGATCCGACAATGTCTGCACCAGGAAAATGTGATCGTTTGAAAATTGGCAGCACTAAATTCTGGGGTTGTCCCAACTTAGTTAACCGGCTATTGTACGGCATCGATGAAGTGCTGTATTCGACTATCTTTAAGTCAGATAAGTGGACTGGAACAGGAGAAGATTTGTATAATTTGATAGTACCATTCTGCCTCGGTCAGCCTTTTGATTTACCAATTCGCGAGGCAATTGACTGGGTTCATGCTTCGATCTACACTACAATAAAGACTATGAAGTTTTCACACATGGCCCCTATATGTGGGGGGCCTGTAGAAATTGCAGTTATAACGACTGATAGACAATTCCGTTGGGTACGTCATAAAACCTTTGATTCAGCAATTGGTGAAGGATTCTTATACGATGTCCACCATCGAACAAAATGATCTTCAGCGGGAAATCCAGACTAAATTGCAGGAAATGCCCGCAGCAGATTGGGTTCAGCAGATGATCGATCATTATCGTCGAACAGGCACTTACAGAGCAAAAGACCTGCGACGACTTCTAGGTGATCCGAATAAGGGCGTGGAAATAGGACCAGATGCCAGCATAGCTTCTTTTTGGACCACTTCAATTGATCGGTAGTATGCACGAACAAAAATTTCCGCCAGGATGGGATGCTGAAAGAGTGCAACGGTTGATTGCACATTGTGAGTCGTTGGATGAAGACGCTCAGGTGGCCGAAGATGAGGCCTCATTTGAGTGGCCAGGATAAACCACCTCGTGAAATGCCTTTTCAATTTGCTCATCCGCATCATTATCGAACACTAATCCGCCGCAGGCCTGACAGCGGGGCACTCGTAATTGAGGAACGACAACGGTAATTAAGCGGCCGTCGTGCCGGATTTCAGAATTGTGGGAAACGACCGCCGGCCAGACTTCCTTTTTGCCGCATTCCATACAACGCCATGGAAAGGGTTTGCTGTGTTTCTGCGTAGATTCTAAATTATGGGTTGATTCAGGAGTCATGGATAATTAGTTTTTATCACAAAATTAAACCTTTGAACATTATTATAAATTAAATCGCCCTCACCCTAACCCTCTACCAGTGGGAGAGGGGACTTTTTTAGACTCACTGATTCCCTTTCGGCACCGGCAGGTCGGCATAGATTATTTCATTCCCCAGGTCGTTTTTCACTCGCGCGGCCACTTCGCCCGTGCGGCGGATAATTTCAGTTTGGCCGTAACCGTACCAGCCCGGTTTGTCGGGGACAGACCAATTCGCGCCGATGATGTTCACGTCCATTTTTCGCGCGATCTCGGGCAGTTTTTTGGCGAACCAATCGCTTTTCGCGTCATCGACCCAGGCGATCGAGTACAGCAGATGATCGACGCGGTTTTCCTTGAGTTTCGGTGGCTCGAAGTTGATGTCGAAGCAGATCAACAGGCCCAGCCGGCCGTAGGGCGTGTCGATGAATTGCTGGCCGTGATCGCCGGGCGTGGCCCAACCGCGCTCGGCATAAGGCCAGGGATTCAGCTTGCGATAGTGCAAGGCGATCTGGCCCTTGGGATCCAACAAAACCACCGTGTTGTAATACTTGTCACCCTTGGCATCGAATTCCAAAAACGGAGCGGTCAGATAAATGCCCAGTTCTTTGGCCAGGTTTCCAAAAATTCGCGTCGATTCGCCGGGCACGCTTTCGGCGACACCCTGGGGCGAAACGCCTTGCAGTTCGGGCGAGACCGCGCGCTGGCCGACTTGCCATGTCAAGCGGATGTCATGGCTCATGTAAGAACTAATGGCCGTTTCGGGCAGGACAACGATCTTCGCCCCGTTTTTCGCCGCCTCGCGTATGAGCGGTTCCAAATTTTTGCGATTCTCGTCCGGCCTTGCCCAGCGCGATATGAATTGCACCGCGGCCACGCGAACGGTTTCAGGCCCAGTGCTTGGCTGAGCGCAGCTCGATACGCTGAAATCCGCGAATAGAATGATTAATGATATTATTGCCAATGCAAAAAAGTTCAAAGGATGAGATAAGCGTTTCATGGCGGGAGATGATGGGCTGGATTTGTAGGGTGCGTGAAACGCACCGTTATTCTTGCATCTATTTCGTTTGTGCATTGTATGTACTACAGATTGTTGGTGCGTTTCACGCACCCTACGGACTATCGTGAAGTCATACTGACATTATACTCGTTGGCCCCGGAGCCCACGTCGGCGGCGAGTGTGGATTGCTTGTTATAGCGGGCGGGAATGCGCTCCTTTGGATCGTCCTCCGAGGCGGTGAAGACCTTTACTAAATGCGATCCTACCAGTGCGCCTGTGTTATCGCGGAGATAGACGAGTTGGTAACGGCCCGAGGCGTCGGTGACTGCCCTGGATGCATGCCCGCCGGCCTTGGGCTCGAATATCACGGTTGCCCGGGCCAAAGGCCTGCCATCGAGTGTGACCGTTCCCTGAACCTCGCCGAGTTGCGGCCCGCGCTGGCGACATGCAAAAGATAGCATCACGACAGTCAAGACGAAGAAAATCAGACGTATTCGCATATAAATAATGGTTTATAGAATGTTCAATAAGCAGCATCTTGATATGGCATAAAATACCCAAATTCACAGTTTCCGTCCACACATACCACTCGAAAAGGTGGCTTGATAGCCATCATCAATTTTTTTTCTGAGCCCCCATAACACCCCTTGCGTAGGAATCCATATTTGGTAGGCTGGTTAACTTAGTAGTTATTACAAACAAGTAGGAAGAGATTTCACAAGAAAGTGGGAGGATCGCGCTTCGTAGGGAAGCATCCCGAGTCAACCGGGTCGCAGCGGTCGCGGTAGAAGATGAGCGTTACAAAAGAGCGGAAGCAAGAACTGATTGGGGAATATCGGCGCGGTCCGGCAGATACCGGATCTCCCGAAGTCCAAGTCGCCCTTCTAACATCGCGGATCAATGCCTTGACCGAGCATCTGCGCACGCACAAGCGGGACCATGCCTGCCGGCGTGGTTTGCTGATGATGGTCAGTCGGCGGCGGCGGCTGTTGGATTATCTCAAGAAGGTGGATCCGCAGCGTTACCTCGACATTATTCGGCATCTCGACATCCGCAAATAGCGCGGGAGCTTATGGCCCTTTCGTTCAAGTCGACTCGCCCGGTGGGGCGCGTCGTCGATAGCGGGGATTTCCTGCGGTGCGTGTAGCCGGCGACACTTGTCGGGTCAACTTTCTCCCCCTTGCACGTTGTGCAAATCTCGCAACCAGATGAAGGTGGGAAATAACATTGAAAGTCAGAATTGAACGTCAAATCGGAGCATCGACTCTATCCATCGAAACCGGCGAACTCGCCAAGCAAGCCGCCGGCAGTTGTCTAGTGCAATACGGCGAAACGGTCGTCCTAACGGCGGCCGCGTCCGGGGCGCCTC